>JAISGW010000174.1 GCA_031262895.1 Tannerella sp.
TTCGCCGCCGACTGGGCCTTGCACCTCGAGATGGGCGAAGTCGTCCTCCTGCAGGATTGCCTCGAAGAAGCCGGCCTGCGCCTCAAGTGCCGCGCCCTGGCCAAGCTCGGACGCATGCAGCAGGCGCTTCAATGCTATCAGAAATACGTGAAAGACTACACCCGCTTTCTGAACACGAAGCCCAACCTTAGCTTCGAAGACCTGTTCAAATAGAAACACTTTAAATACAAACGCATATACTGCTTCTGCATTGACGAAGCGAACAAAAGGGCCTATTGCATCGTTGACGACCCCAACAATACGCTCGCCTATTTCAACCTGTAATCGGAAGAAGTTGAAAATTGAAAATTGAAAGTTGAAAGTTAGGGCGAAGCCGTCTTGAAACGGCTTTACACGTGTGTAACGGGCTTATGTCAGGTGGCAAAACGGCTTTACACGCATGTAACGGACTTATGTCGGGTGACAAAACGGCTTTACACGCATGTAAGGGGCTTATGTCAGGTGGCAAAATGGCATTACATGCGTGTAATGGGCTTATGTCGGGTGGCAAAGTGGCTTTACACGCATGTAACGGGTTTATGTCAGATGGCAAAATGCTTTTTATATAGTGATACTTAACCGGGCGCTTAATAATGCGCTTAATGCAAGTTTTTTTTAGGATTAAGCCCTTCTTTAATCCTTTTTTTATGAAGGGGAACTTTCCTTTGCAGCCTGAATCTTTCTTTAAAACTCATTCAAATCTTATAACATGAACCGAGAAAAACTAAGGACTAAGGCATTATGTCTAATGTGTCTGTTGATTGCTTGCTTCGCTTTTGCCTTGCCGGGATTTGCCCAGCAGCGGACGGTGGGCGGCAAAATCGTCGACGAGAACGGACAGCCGGTGCCCGGCGCGACGATACTCGTGCAAGGCACGACGAACCAGGGCACAGTGACCGATGCTAACGGGAAGTTCTCGCTTTCCGTACCGGCCAACGCCATTTTGAGCGTATCCTATGTAGGCTATCTGACCCAACAGGTCAAGACGGCCAACCGCCGCATCTTATCTATCACCTTGAAGCCCGACGTGACGCAGTTGCAAGACGTGGTTGTCGTCGGCTATGGCACCCAGAAGAAAGCGACCCTGACCGGGGCCATCGTTTCCATCAAGGACAAGGACATCACGGTGACCAAGAACGAGAACGTGCTCAACAGCCTGTCGGGCAAATTGCCCGGCGTCCGCATCGTGCAGAACAGCAGCCAGCCAGGCGCCTTCAATACGGACATCGACATCCGCGGCATGGGCACCCCGCTCTTCGTCGTTGACGGCGTGCCCCGCGACCAAGCTTACTTCTCCCGCCTCGACGCCAACGAAATCCAGAGCGTCTCCGTGCTGAAGGATGCCTCGGCCGCCATCTACGGCCTGCGTGCCGCCAATGGCGTCATCTTGGTGACGACCAAGGAGGGGCAGAGCGGCAAGTTAAGCATCCAATACTCCGCGAACTATGCCTGGCAGCAATTCCTCTACGTCCCCAAGACTGTCAATTCACAGGATTTCATGAACCTGAAGAACGAGTCCTGGTGGCAGGATTTCAACAACAACTATTTGGTGCGCCGGCCGGCTTATTACACGGCCGACCAGATAGCCTCGGCCAAGACTTATGACTGGATGGACGCCCTGTTCAGAAACACCACGCCCGAGTACAACCATAACCTGAGCATAGACGGGGGCAGCGACAAGGTGAAGTATTATTTCAACCTCAGCTACATGAATCAGGACGGTGCCTACCAAAGCGGCTCCTTGAATTACAACCGCTGGAACTTCCTCTCCAACGTGGACGCGCAAATCACCAAGCGCCTGAAGGCGAAAATCAACGTCAGCGGCTACATGGACCGCACCAACCAGCCGAACACCACGATATGGAGCGTGTACAAGGCGGCTTGGATTACCCGTCCCAACATCCCCATCTATGCCAACGACAACCCGCTCTACCCTACGGTCGACGTCACCTATTCGCCCGACCATGAGAATTACCTGGTAGAGACCAATTCCGATTATGTGGGCTACAACAACACCACCGAACGGCAGTTTAACGGTTCCGCTTCCCTGACTTACGACATCCCCGGCATCGAGGGCCTCTCGGCCAAGGGCATGTACAGCTATGCCTATTACAACTCCGACCTGGATGCCTACAAGAGCACCTTTGAACTTTACCAATACGACCCGACGACGAAGATTTACAGCGGCACCCAGTATAATTCGCCCTCTACCATCACGCGCACGAACAGCTACAATTACCAGACGCTGATGGATCTCTCTCTGAACTACGCACACAAGTTCGGGCCGCACAATGTGAGCGGCATGTTGCTCTACGAGGAAAGCTACAACAATTGGGACGGCTACTCGGCCTACCGCGAGCTGATGCTCAAGTCGCAATACCTCTTTGCCGGACAGGCCCAGAACCAGCAGGCCACGGAAGGCGGCGTGGGCGACCAGGCCTATCGCTCCTATGTGGGCAAATTCAATTACGACTACGCCGGCAAATACCTCGCCGAGTTCAGCTTCCGCGAGGACGGCTCTTCCCGCTTCGCGCCGGGGCACCGCTGGGGCTTCTTCCCCGCCGTCTCGGTAGGATGGCGCCTGAGCGAGGAATCCTTCCTCAAAGACAACATCAGCTTCCTCACGAACCTGAAGTTGCGCGCCTCTTACGGCATCCTCGGCGACGACGGCTCGGCCGGCACTTATCCGGCCAACGTCATCGGCTACCAGTTCGCCAGCAACGATGCCGACAGCAATAACGACTACGGCTGGATTTACGGCAGCTCGCTGGTTGCCGGCATGACGCCGACGGCCATCCCCAATCCCAACCTGACCTGGTACAAGTCGAAAACCTTGAACCTCGGCGTCGACGTGGACCTCTGGGACGGCAAACTCAGCGGCACTTTCGAATATTTCCAGCGCCGCCGCACCGGCCTCCTGGCTACCAGTCTGAACTCCATCCCCGGCACCGTGGGCGCCTCTCTCCCGCAGGAGAACTTGGAGGGCGACGAGAACTTCGGCTATGAAATCCAGCTGGGCACCCGCGGCAAGGCGGGCAACGTGAGCTATAACATCAGCGGCCAGCTCTCGGCTACGAAGGTCAAATGGCTCGACAAGGAAGAAGAGCCGGCCAACAATTCCTACGACTATTGGCGCAACCGCTTGCAGGACCGCTACGAGAACATCTGGTGGGGCAAGACCAAAATCGGGCAGTTCCAGAATTACCAGCAGATATACACGCACAACACGCTGACGGGCGAAAGCACCCTGCCGGGCGACTATTACTATGAGGATTGGAACGGCGACGGCGTCATCAATGACCAGGACAACCACCCGATTGCCACGATGAACCTTCCCGTGTTCAA
>JAISGW010000185.1 GCA_031262895.1 Tannerella sp.
AGTGGCTCTTGAAGAGGCCGACCTGCTGCTCTTCGTGGTCGATGTAGTCGAAGGCGCCACAGCCCTTGATGAGGCCGTGGCCGACAGCCTGCGCCGCTCAGCCAAGCCCGTTCTTGTAGTGGCCAACAAGGCCGACAACTACGCCCTCCACTCCCAGGCCGCCGAGTTCTATGCCTTGGGCTTGGGAGAGCCTTATTGCCTTTCGGCTATCAACGGCTCTTATACCGGCGACCTGTTAGACCGCATCTGCCAGTTGCTGCCCCCACCCAGTCCTGAAGAGGAAGCGCCTGAACTTCCGCGCATCGCCGTCGTCGGACGCCCCAATGCAGGCAAGTCCTCACTAATCAACGCTTTTATGGACGAGGAACGGCATATTGTCACCGACATTGCCGGCACCACCCGCGATTCTATCTACACCGAATACAATAAATTCGGACAACATTTCTACTTGGTTGATACTGCCGGTATCCGCAAGAAAGGCAAAGTCAACGAGGACATAGAATATTATTCCGTCATCCGTTCCATCCGTGCTATAGAAAATGCGGACGTCTGCCTGCTGATGCTTGACGGTACGCGCGGCATAGAGAGCCAGGATTTGAACATCTTTTCCCTTATACAGAAGAATCATAAGGGACTGGTGATTTGCGTCAACAAGTGGGATCTGGTGGAAGACAAAAGCCAGAAGGCCGTCCAATACTATGCCGACACCATCCGCGAACGCTTGGCCCCTTTCAAGGATTTCCCCATCCTCTTCATCTCCGCCCTGAACAAGCAGCGTATCTTTAAGGTGCTTGAGACGGCCCGACAGGTTTATGATAACCGTTGCCGTCGTATCCCTACTTCCCAGCTCAACGAAGTGATGTTACCCTTGATTGCCGAAACGCCGCCCCCTGCCTGGAAAGGCAAGTACATCAAAATTAAGTATGTCACTCAGTTGCCTGGCGGTTCTTTCCCTTCTTTCGTCTTTTTCTGCAACCTTCCCCAATGGGTCAAGGATCCCTACAAGCGCTTCCTCGAAAATAAGATGCGCGAGCATTGGCCGCTCATCGGCACTCCCATCCACCTTTCTTTCCGCGAAAAATGAGCCGTATCCTCGAAGTCTGCGCCAATTCGGCGCAAAGTTGTTTGGAAGCCCGGGAAGGCGGCGCTGGCCGGGTTGAACTCTGTGCCTCTATTCCCGAAGGTGGCACCACTCCCAGCTACGGCTTGATACGCGCCGCGCAGGAACTGGTTCCCGGTTTTGACATCCGTATCATCGTGCGTCCTCGTGGCGGAGACTTCCTATATACCCCTGCTGAAGTGGATGCCATGCTGGCCGACATTTCTTTGGCCTATTCGTTGGGACTGCGCGGAGTGGTTGTGGGCTGCCTGACCCCTGAAGGCGAGGTGGATACGAAATTGCTCCGCCGCTTGGTAGAGGCCGCCCATCCGATGTCGGTCACTTTCCATCGCGCTTTCGACCTGGCGCGTGACCCTTTTGTCGCCCTTGAACAAATCATAGCCTGCGGCTGCGACCGTCTCCTCACTTCCGGCCAAGCTCCCACCGCCGAACAAGGCATTCCTCTCCTCCGTCAGTTAGTCGAACACGCTTTGGGCCGTATCGTCATCATGCCGGGCTGCGGTATCCGTGCCGGTAACATCGCCCGTATAGAAGCCGAAACCGGTGCTCACGAGTTCCATGCTTCTGCCCGCAACCCTCTCTCCAGCCTTATGAAATACCGCAAGGAAGGTGTCCCGATGGGTGCTCCGGGAGCCGACGAATACATTCGTGAAGAAACCGACCGGAAGAAAGTGGCCGCTTTGTTGCAAGCTCACATTTAAAAATATAGGTATATTTGCACGGGTAAACCGAATTTTCACAATATACCTATATGAATACAAGCAGGAGAAATTTTTTGAAAATCATGGGCGGCGCAGCCGCTCTGACCATTATCCCCCGGCACGTGATGGGCAAAGGCTTTGTAGCTCCCTCCGACCAGCTGACCAAGGGCATCATCGGCACCGGACAGATGGGACGTAATCACGTGAACTACGGCGGCACCCGCTTGGTGGCTGTCTGCGACGTAGACCGGAAACACCTCGAACTCGGCAAGCAACTCGTACCTTACAAGGTGGCTGCCTATCATGATTTCCGTGAACTCATCCACGACCCGAACGTCGACATCGTACATATTGCCACCCCGCCTCATTGGCACGGCATCATGTCGGTAGAAGCTGCCGAGGCCGGAAAAGACATCTGGTGTGAAAAGCCCATGACGCGTACCATCGGCGAAGGCAAACGCGTGGCCGAAGCCATGAAACAATACGGCCGCATCTTCCGTATCAATACCTGGTTCCGTTTCCAAGATACTTTCTACGGTCTCGGTACCCCCGTCAAGCCTTTGAAAAAGCTTGTCCAGAGCGGCCTCCTCGGCTGGCCCCTGAAAGTCACCATCAGCAAGCATACAGGCTTCGACTGGAAATTCTATTGGGTGGGGAAGACTTATCTCGAACCCCAGCCCGTACCCCCTGAACTCGATTATGACTTCTGGCTCGGCCCGGCTCCCAAGAAACCTTACAATATACATCGCACCCATCAAACCTTCCGCGGCTATTGGGATTACGATTCCGGCGGCCTCGGAGATATGGGACAACATTATATAGACCCCGTACAGTACATCCTTGATAAGGACAACGACAGTCCTGTTCGTGTGGAAGTCGACGCCCCCCAGCAGAACCCTGACGCTGTGGGTACTTGGCGCAGTATCACTTACACCTATGCCGACGGTTGCCAAATCGTGCTATGGGGCGCTGATTACGGCGACCCCAACACGCCGTATATTGCCGGCCCTAAGGGCAATGTCTAAAAAAACTTCGTTTGCGACATCCCCAATTGGCAAAAGAAACTCGCCGACTATCCGGAACCTGAACCCCAAAACACAGACTTCATCGAATGCGTCCGTACGCGGCAGCCTTTCGCCTTGAACGAACGTAACGCTTTCCGTTCGGCTACCATTGTTAATATGGGTGCAGTGGCCTTACGTTTGAACCGGACGCTTGAGTTCGACCCCGTCAAACTCGAATTCAAGAACGATGAAGCCGCCAACCTCCTGCTTTCGCAACCTATGCGTTCTCCTTGGAAAATATAATTCGTAATTGAAAAAAGATGAAGAAGAAGATATACGGACTGCTGGCGGCTTTGTTCCTGTGCTGTACCGCCGTTCTGCCTGTTGGGGCGCAAATCAATCGCACGATAAATACCATCGTGGCCGACGTGTTGGCCCAGATGCCGACCCATGACAAGGCCGACTTTAACAAACAGATGGGAGACCTGGCCTCTACCGGCGAAGAAGGCGTGCTGATGCTCGTCCAAATGCGCCACGCTCCCGGACAAGGCAGCAATGCCGCTGTTGACGATGCCCTTTCGGGCCTGACGGCATACGTCTCCGTCCCCGGGCGCGAGAACCTCAGAACAGCTACGGTAACTGCCTTCCAAAAGGCTCTTACGCAGACTTCCGACCCGCAGACTGTCCAATTCTTGCAGAGCCAACTCCGCCTCCTCGGAGCCGGGCCGAAAGACGCGGACTTGGAGCCTTTCCCTGCCGTAAAGGCCGACAAAAATGCTCCTGCATACTTGCGTATTGCCGCCCTCAGACAGAAACTCGCCGGCCTGGCACCCAAGAAGGCTCTCGGCGAAGTAGAAAAAGCCCTCAAGGACCCCTCGGCCGAATACCGCATGGCTGCCCTGAACTTCGCATCAGGCTTTGTCGACTCCACCGCTTATGTGGAATTGGGCAAGACTTTGCGCAAGGCCAAGCCGGAAGTCAAGGCCGAACTGCTCAACTGGTTCGGACGCGAAGCCAAAGAACCGCAAAAGCATCCCATTATTGCTTCGCTGATGCTGCGTTTTGACCAGTCTTTTCTCGGCATGGTCAACGAACAACTCAAGGTATCCCAGCCCGAAGTGCGGAAGGAAGCCGCCTGGTTGCTGGTGAAAGTGGGCGATAAAGGCAGTATCCCCGTATTGGCCGGCCTGCTAAAATCGCAAGATACGAGCTATGTCTCTTTGGGTGAAGCGGCTTTGGCCTCCTTCCCCG
>JAISGW010000097.1 GCA_031262895.1 Tannerella sp.
AGTCCAGTTTACCGACGCCGTCAGAAAGAACACAACCAATGACTTCCTGTATTTCTACCAGAACTTGGATGTGCTGATACTTGATGACATCCAGGAAATGATAGGCTTGGAAAAGACCCAAAACACATTCTTCCATATTTTCAACCATCTCCACCGCCTCGACAAACAGCTCATCATGACTTCCGACAAGGCGCCCGTGGATTTGCAGGGCATGGAAGAACGACTGATTACGCGCCTTAAATGGGGCCTTACCGCCGAAATTGGCAGCCCTGACTTGGAACTGCGCAAGAAGATATTGCGGAACCGCATCCAGCACGATGGCATCACGATGCCGGAAGAGGTGGTTGACTTCATTGCCGAAAACGTCACCGACAACGTGCGCACCTTGGAAGGTGTTGTCGTATCGCTCATGGCCAACTCCGTCATCAACAATGCCGAGATAGACATGGCCATGGCCAAGCGGGTCATCGGACAGGCCGTCCGCCTGGAAAAGAAGCAGCTTTCCGTCCAATCTATCCAAGAAACCGTGTGCAACTATTTTAACCTGGCCGTAGCCGACATACAAGCTAATTCCCGCAAACGCGAAATCGTGCAAGCCCGTCAAATCACCATGTACCTGTCAAGGAAATACACCGATTGTTCGCTTTCCCACATAGGAAAAATCGTGGGCAAGAAAGACCACGCCACCGTTATCCATGCCTGTGATACCATCAAAGACCAAATGGAAACAAGCCGCTCCTTCCGTGCCTCGGTAGAAGAAATAGAAATTCTGTTGAAGAACTGAAAAACGCCAAAACCAAGGGGATTCCTTGTTGACGATAAAAGCCCCTGCCTTGGATATTGTTCCTCGGCAGGGGCTTCTTTTTCTATTTATTCAAAGCGGGATTCAATTTCCGACGGGAGTGAAGCGGGCCGCCCAGCCACCGCCGGAATACAGATGCAAGGGCAGGCTGTCGGAAGCAGTGACCTCGCGGGTTTCCTTCACGTAGTCGGTTGCATTGCGGTCGGCGTTCGGGCCGTCTTTGAAAATGACGGCGCGGTAAGTTCCTTTGCCGAGGAAGGATAGGGGAAGTTGGGCCTGGTATCCGCCCCAATTGGACAAGGCGCCAACAAACCAGGTACTACCCTTGCGGCGCGCCGTGACGACATATTTGCCGACTTCCCCGGCCAGGCCACGGGTTTCGTCGAAGACGGTCGGGATGGAGTCGATGAAGTTCGTGCACTCCTGTTCGCGCATATAGTTCGTCGGGCTGTCGGACAGCATCTGCAAGGGTCCGAAAAAGACGACATACATGGCCAATTGATGAGCGCGCGTCCCCTGGCTCATCGGCCGGTCGCCAATGGGACGGTAGTCGCGACGGGTGGCATTGTCCATGGCGCCCGGCGTGTAATCCATCGGCCCGGCCAGGTTGCGGATGAAGGGAATGGCGGCGTCATAAGGCGGCATGTCGTTTTGTATGCTTCCCCTACGAAGCCAGCCGCCCTTCTCGTTTTCCATGCCTTTCACGCCTTCGAAGTTTAACACATTCGGATAGGTGCGGTTCAATCCGAGCGGGTGCATGCCGTGAAAATCGAGCACCAGATGATTAGCGGCAGCCGTCTTGGCAATGAGAAAGACGGATTGTATCATCTTCTGGTCGTCACTGTCAAAGAAATCCACCTTGAAACCCTTCACACCCAAGGCCGCGTAATGAGGAAAGGCCGTGTCCATCTGGCGGCTGACGTCGTGCCAGCTGGCCCAGAGAATGACACCCACGCCTTTTTGCTTGCCGTAGTTCACGATTTCAGGGATATTGACTTCGGGATTGACCTGCATCAGGTCACCCCGGCGGCTCCATCCTTCGTCGAGGATAATATATTGCAGATGATTGGCGGCGGCAAAGTCGATGAAATACTTGTATGTGGGTGTGTTGATGCCGGCCAGGAAATCCACGTGGGTGAGGTTGCAGGCATTCCACCAGTCCCAGGCCACTTTCCCCGGCTTAATCCAAGAGATATCTTTCAGGCGCGAAGGGGCGGCCAGACGCATGGCCAGGTCGTTGTCCAAAAGCTGCACGTCATGCCGGCTGAGTGCCAATGCCCGCCAAGGCAGTGAACCCTTGCCCGGCACCTTGGCGATGTAGTCGGCCCGCTTTGTGGCGATGAAGTTGAGGCCCTGTATCCGTCCTTCGAGCGGATAAGGGGCGAAGGCCGCCTTCAAACTACCGTCGCCGAAGCCGCCCGTAAGGAACATGCCCGGATAATCTTCCAGCCCGCCTTCCATGACCGCCGCTTTGCGTCCGTTGCCCAGGTCGACCAGCACAGGGGCGAAGCTCAGGGAATCCGGCTTCATCTCCGACAAGCGTAAATGGTCGTAATAGGCTTCGAAAGCGTTCGAGTAGCGCTCGCCTCCCCGCATGTCGTTCACGTAAGCCACGAAAGCCTCCGGGTCGCCGGGGAAGCGGAAGACGGCCTCTTCATTCTTTATATACAGTTCCTTTTTCCCTTCCGTGAGGAAGCGGTAGGCCACGCCGTCGTTGTAGGCGCGGAATTCCAGGGCGTAGTGCTTGCGGAAATACAGCAACAGGCGTTTGTAGGAGTCGCCCACCCGGCTCTTCTTGTAAAAGGGAGTGTCGAAACCGCTGTCCACTTGAGAAAAGGACACTTTGTTTACTTTAGGATTCTCCCCCAACACGCTGCCGTCGGCCAGGGTCAGGGAAAGGGGCGATGAGAGCAGCACCTCGGTGCCGTCCATGCGTACCGACCAGCGAATGTCATTACCCGTCGTCACGCCGATACTGATGCGGCCGTCGGGCGAAGTGAGGGTTTGGGTCTTGTCGCCTGCCACCGCAGGAAGGGCGGCCAGGCAACAGGCCGTACACAAAAAGATACGAAAAAAAGAATAGCGCTTCATTGTATTGATTTTATATGTGCGCAAAGCTACGAAAGATTTCAAGCCTCCAATTCAAAGAAAGTCGTATTTTTGCCTATAATTTACCATCTTACGACATGATGAGAGAATACTTCTTCGTACTTGTTTGGGCTGTTTTGGCCTTGGCCTGCTTTGCCGCGGCCCTCTTCAGCGAGAGATGCTCTTGGTTGAACATGAACTGGAAAGACCTTTCACGTTACCGCAAGCACCAGCTTTCCGAAAAAGACTTGGAAACGTACCGGGCTTTTGGCCGCCACTGCCGAAAGACGTATCTCCGTATGGGCCTCGTCTATACCTTAGGTGCGATTGCAACTTATCTCTTGGGAACAAGCCGGAGCGTACTTATCAGCTCTTTACTCGCCTTCATGATTGTTTCCGTCGCCTGGTTAGTCTACGCTCCCCGCATAGAGAAATTCCGCCGCAAACCCGACAAATAAGCGGCCGAGACATTGAAAACACGTGTGTATGTTGTACAAAACATTGCTAAGCCATAGGCGCAAAGCCATTCTTCGAAATCCGGCCTTCACCCGCAACAAGATTACAGGCATCCTGTTGGGCGTATTTATTCTTTTCTTCGCAGGCAACTTAGTATTCCTCAGCCTGACCCTTCCCTTGTCTATCGGAATCTTCAACCGTGTCCTTCCCTATTTGTTCATCGCCGACTTCTCCTTTAAATACCTCTTTAAATCGGGGCGTTCGTTGCGGTTGATCTCTTACCTGACGCTTCCCATCCGGCGCCGACAACTGTTCGACTATCTGCTTGACGGCGAATTCACGAGCCTTTGGAACCTTTACCTGCCGTTGTTGCTCATCCCTTTTGCCTGCAAGACCATCTTGCCGGGCTACGGTTTTCCGGCCTTGGTCATCTACATTATATATATGTATCTCATTAGTCTCATTTCGTCAATGGCGGCACGCGCTTTCAAGCTGCTGGCTTGGATGAAATTTCTGCTCTGGCCTATGCCTTTCCTCCTGTTGGCCGCCCTCATAGGCAGTTCTTATTGGGCGGGAGTAAGTATAAGCAACTTCGCGGCCGCCTGGTTAGGCGGAGTGTTGGACTTCCGGCTCCGCGTATGGCTGGATCCCTTATGGGTTTTATTCGGACTCAGGGTGCTCAACTTGGGAATGATGCGCCCGGCAGCCTACCTACTGATGGAAGGGAAAACAGGGAAAGTCAGAAAAAGAACTGTCCCTGCCCATGAACTACCGTTTATGGAGCGCTTTGGGAAGGCCGGCTATTGGGCGAAATTGGAATGGCACATGATTTGGCGCTCACCACGCTTAAGGATACAATATTATCTTGTGTTTCCCTTGATACTCATCCAATTTATCAATGTTTATTTTTCGAACGGAATGATGCGACTGCCCGGATACAATCTCTTCATTCTCTTTTTCATGCTGTATTCCCTCGGATTATCCGGAGGAGTGATGGGGCAATTCATGTTTTCCTCCGAATCCGCCTTTTTCGACGGCTTGATTTCTCGCCCTCTCAGCATATTGGATATTCTAAAGGGTAAATATTTGTTGTACACGGCAATTTCTTCCCTCACCCTGCTGTTGGCTCTCATCCCTGTAGCCTTGGGCCTATTGGATTTCTTGGAATTGATAAGCATCTTTTTCTATGCCGTCGGCTTCCTTTACTTCATCATGTTTCAAAACGTGATATATAACAAGAGCCACATGGATTTGGCGGCAAGTCCCTGGTTCAATTATTCGGGTTTATCAGGCAATTCTTATGTTATCACCCTTTTTGCCATAATTGTGCCGATAGCCTTAGCCATTATCGTACGATATCTTTGTGGCAAAACGGCAGAATCCCTCTTCATGTTGCTTGTCGGCCTGGCCTTTACCCTAACAGCCAAACGCTGGTTAGCCTGGACGGCGCGGAGGTTCCTTCGGCGCAAATACGCCAATATGGCGGTTTATCGGGAACAAGAATAAATACAATCCCAAAGACCATGATAGAAATAACAAACTTAAAGAAGACATTCAACGGAAAAATAGCCGTAGACATTCCGTCTTTACAGATAGCTGAGGGCAGCCTGGTGGGCATCGTCGGCAATAACGGCGCCGGCAAGACCACACTCTTCCGTTTGATACTTGACCTGCTGAAAGCCGACACGGGCTGCGTGCGCATCGACGGGAAAGACGTGGCAAAAGACGAGCATTGGAAACAAACAACCGGTTCCTTCCTCGACAGCCATTTTCTAATAGAATTTCTTACAGCAGAAGAATATCTCTACTTCGTCGGCCAGGTGTACGGCTTGAGCAAAGATGAAACGGCCCTCCGGGTTGCCGCTTTTGCCCGCTTCCTCCACGGGGAAATCCTCGGGGAAAGGAAATATATACGTAACCTTTCGGCCGGCAACAAGCAGAAACTGGGTATACTGGCGGCCATGATGGTTCATCCGCGGCTGCTGATACTGGACGAACCTTTCAACTACCTGGATCCTTCCTCCCAGCTTGAGATGCGTGACCTCCTGCTCCGCATGAATAAAGAGGAAAAAACGAGCATCCTGATTTCAAGCCACAATTTGGCGTACACCATAGATATTAGCAGCCGCCTGATTCTTTTGGAGCAGGGTCTCATCCTGAAGGACATTTCCGATCGGGAACAGGCAACTGAAGAACTGGGCAACTACTTCCTGAAGGAAAGCGAGGCGTAAATACCGACCATCCAAATCAAAGCATATAACTTCTAAACAACTACAATATGTTCCATTTTTCTACTATCGTTTTAGCTCATATAGCCTTGGCGCTGATTTCCTTTGTAGCGGCTACCTGCTGCACGAAATATCCTCGGCAGAAAAGCTTTTCTTTAAATACCGTAAAGGCTACATTTCTTTGGGCGCTTTTTTCACCATCATGGGAGTTTCCTGGGGCATTTCCACTCCGAGGCATCTGAATGTCCTGTCTTTTATCCTCGTCATGATCATTTTTTTGGCCCTCGTTTACTTCTTAGTGCCGGGTGTCATAGACCATTTCCGGGGAAAGGATAGATAAATTTGTTTATTTTTCCTGTACATACTTGAAAATAATCTTTATTTTTGTGGGCGGAAGGCGCTAACCGATGTACCCACCCTACACATGCTATCCCCCTCCAAAGCAAGGCTAACAAAGACAGATATGTATAACTTTTAAATTTATTGCGATGAGCAGCAAAAAACAATCCAAACAGCCGGGGACCCTCTCCAGGAGACAGTTTATCGGCAGCATGGCCGCCGCAACGGCAGCCTTTACCATCGTTCCGCGCCACGTCTTGGGCGGTGTCGGCTACACGGCACCCAGCGACATGGTCAACCTGGCCGGCATAGGCATAGGCGGCCAAGGCGGCAGTGACATCCAGAACATCGCCACGCCCGACGTGCCCATCAAACCCCGCAAGGGCGGTACCAGCAATTACCTGATGCAGGCCTACGCGGGCCTGAAGCCCGAACGCCGCCGGCCGCGTGCCAGCGACGCCCCCATCCAAATGGAAGACGCCGGCAAGCAGACTTTCCACCACGCGAACATTTACGCCCTTTGCGACGTGGACTGGGATTACTCCGGCTACATCATGGCCGGCTACCCCAAAGCCAAGAAATACCATGCCTGGCGCGAGATGCTCGACAAGGAACAGAGCATAGACGCCGTGCTGATAGGAACGCCAGACCACAACCATGCCATCATCGCCTCGCACGCCATGAAGATGGGCAAGCACGTTTTCGTGGAGAAGCCCATGGCCAAGACCGTCTACGAGGTGCGCTACCTGCGCGACCTGGCCAAGAAGATGAACGTTGTCACCCAGATGGGCAACCAGGGGCACAACATCGAAGGCACCATGGAAACCATCGAATGGATACAGGCCGGCGTCATCGGCAAGGTGCGCGAGGTGCACATGTGGTCCAACCGCCCGATTTGGAAGCAGGGCTACTTCCCGCGGCCCGACGCCGAACCCATCCCCTCTAACCTGAAGTACGACATCTGGCTCGGCCCCGCCAAGGAGGCACCCTACAATGCCAGCTGCACCCACTTCGCCTGGCGCGGGCTTTGGGACTACGGCACCGGCGCCATGGGCGACATGGGCGCGCACACCTTCGACGCCCCCATCCTCGCCCTGAAGCTCGGCATGCCCACCAAGATACAGGCCACCTCGACTCCCTTCAACGACGTCTACCTGCCCAGCTCCGAATTTGCCACCTACGATTTCCCCGCACGCGGCGACATGCCGCCCGTACGTGTCACCTGGAGCGACGGCAGCATCAAGCCTTCCCGCCCCCTGGCACTCGAAGACGACCGCCCCCTGCGCGAATGCCTCTACATAGGCGACAAGGGCATGATGATGCACGGCACCCACGGCGCTCTGCCCGAACTCATCCCCAACAAGCCCGACTTCGTCGCCCCGCCCAAGACGCTGCCGCGTCCTAAAAACATCTATGTGGATTTCATCGACGCCATCAAGGAAGGGCGCAAGGCCAACAACGACTTCGCCGTCTCCTCCAAACTGGCGGAAATCATGCTGCTTACCAATGTCGCCCTGCAGTCGCAAATGATAAACAAGACCTTGGAGTACGACGCGGAAAACATGAAAATCACCAATCTGCCCGAAGCCGACAAGTTCTTCCAATATGAATACAGGAACGGCTGGGCCTTATAAAAATCCCATTAGATACATAATAATACGGATATGAATATGATGAATGAAAAGGCCCGCCTTTCGAGGCGGGGCTTCCTTGGCGCTTCGGCCGCCCTGGCCGGTGCCACCCTGCTCGGCTCCACTGCCAAGGCCGGCGCCGCCACAACGCAACCCGCAGCCGGCGTTCCGACCACCCCTTCCTCCGAGTTCAGGGGCGTACACGTCGGCGCCATCACATATAGCTGGCGCAGCATGCCCAACGGCTTGGAGAACGTCATCAAGTATTGCAAAGAATGCGGCATCACTTCCATCGAACTGATGAGCGACCCCCTTGAAATATACTTCGGCGCACCCGAAAGCCCCATGAGCGACATTTACCAGGCGATGCAGGCCCGGATGCCCAAACAGGCCGCCGGGCAGCCCCGCCGCCGCCCCGAGTTCACAGCCGATGAAAAGGCGCGCATCGCCAAATACCAGGAGGATGTGCTCAACTTCCGCCTGCACTTCGACTATGCCAAAGCCGACGCGGCCAAGAAGCTGCTC
>JAISGW010000100.1 GCA_031262895.1 Tannerella sp.
GCAAGTTAAACCTTGAAAAGCAGACGCCATCCCTGCCGCCTAAGGAAGAGAAACATATCCTGTTGCACGGCGGCAATAAAGAAACACTCGACATTCCCGTAAGCAAGTTCCTTTATATAGAATCTTCGGGAAATTATATTAATGTTTATGTGGCCACGGAAGGAGGAGGAACGGAATGCCATACCCTGCGTTGTACCATACAGCAGGCAGAAAAGAATTTGGCCGTCTTCCCTGAAATTATTCGTTGCCACCGCGCTTACATCGTGAATATGCGGCAAGTAGCCGCCGTACAAAGCAACCACCAAGGCTTGCTGCTGAAAATGAAAACGCCCGACATGGAAATCCACGTGTCGCGCACTTACAAGAAAAATTTCCTCACCCTACGCCGGATGAATGAGGAAAAACCGGCCTGAAACGACCACGCATTACCTTTTGTCACGTAAATAAGGTTAACGGAACGAACTTTTTCGTTTTCTAAAATGTTATATACATGTACAAAAGAGATAATATAGTACTATGAACGCTGCTAAATACATATTATCACAGATTGTCATTTTCGGCATTTCCTTCCTCCTGCTTTGGTGTACGGAGGTTCCGGAAGAGTTGCCGCCCACCCCTTGCCTAAAACAAGTGGATGATTCTTTTAAAAGCCGATACCCTGAAGCTGTCCATACCGTTTGGAGCAAAGGCAGGGACACTGAAGGGAAATCCTATTATATAGCCGATTTCGAATATGACACGACGGTCGCCCAAGCCTGGTTCGACTGCAACGGTAACTGGATGTTGTCGGAATATGCCTGCCGGTTTTCCCAACTTGAAGCCCCTGTGCGTGAAGCCTTCCTCCGTAGCCCTTACGCTTCCCAAAACATAAGCAAGTCCAGGTTGTTGGAACGCAAAGGCATGAAACAATTGTATGTTCTCTGCCTGCCGGAGGAGACGCAACACGTGAATCTCTACTACACTCCCGAAGGGGATTTCGTGCGCAGCCTTGCCAGCCGCCAGGAGCATGAAGAAGAGGCTTGCGTCGAATATCCCAAAGAAATACCCGCCCTGATGAAGGAACGTGTCTCCTCCCTTTTCGAGAAGGCGGAAATCATTGATTTCTGGCTTGGCCCTTTCAGCCAGAACATAGGCGTGATGGACGAAGGAAAATTCCGGACGGTAGCCCTCGACCACCAGTCGCAATGGATTTGCACCTTCTGGCCTCTATCGGCAGAAGAGGTGCCGCAAGCCGTCGAGGACAATTTTTATGCTTCACTCAACCGATTGGGTTATCCGGTACGGCAGCTGAGAAATGTATGTATGATGCAGGACAGGAAAAGCCTTTATTATTTGTTCTATTTTGAAGGGGAAAAGGGCGACGAACAACTTGCCATTCTCTTCGAAAGCGGGGAGTTATACGGCATCATCCGTTAGAAATGACATTGAAAGGCGATCAGCCTGCCAATTTACTCTTGTTTTTCATTTAATTAATCAACACACAACACCACAGGCGTTTCTTGTAGAGATACAAGGGACGCCTTTCCCTCCGCAATGCATAAAAGAAAAACCGCCCTCAAAGGACGGCTTGCTTTTGTTGTCTCACCAGGATTCGAACCTGGACAAACAGAACCAAAACCTGTTGTGCTGCCATTACACCATGAGACAATCCCATCAAGTTTACAGTTAAACTGAAACGTGCCGCAAAGGTAAGAACAATTTCCTTTTCAGCAATATACCCTACTTGAATATTAACAGGGAATAGTTTTTCTTGCCCTTTTGTGCGAGGATGTATTTGCCGTCCAGCAAGTAAGAACCGTCAATCAGGGCATCGGCTTCTTGCAAGCGCAACTTGTTGATGCTTACGCCTCCACTTTGCACTAATTTACGCATCTCTCCCTTGGACGGGAAGACCGGCGCAAGGGTAGTCAAGAGGTCGAGGGCTTTTATGCCGCCGGAAAGCTGCGTGAGGGGTATCTCATATTGCGGCAGGCCGTCCATGACGGCGAGCAGGGTTTCCTCGTCCAGCTTCCGCAGGGTGTCGGCAGTAGCATTACCGAAAAGGATGCCTGAAGCTTCCACGGCCAATTGGTAATCCTCTCGCGAATGTACCATGCAGGTCACCTCTTCGGCCAGTTTCTTTTGTAAAGGGCGCAGATGGGGAGCGGCTGCCTGTTCGTTTTCCAGGGCGGCAATCTCCTCTTGGCCGAGGGAGGTGAATATCTTGATGTAACGGGCGGCATCGGCGTCGCTGACGTTCAGCCAGAATTGGTAGAACTTGTATGGCGAAGTATAATGACGGTCAAGCCAGACGTTGCCCGATTCGGTCTTGCCGAATTTCGTGCCGTCGGCTTTGGTAATCAGGGGGCAAGTCAGGGCAAAGGCTTCTCCTCCGTCAATGCGGCGGATAAGTTCCGTGCCGGTGGTGATGTTGCCCCATTGGTCGGAGCCGCCCATCTGCAACCGGCAGCCTTCCGTACGATACAGATACAGGAAGTCGTAGCCCTGCATGAGCTGATAGGAAAATTCGGTGAACGACATGCCCGTGCCCGATTCATTGGACAGGCGCTTCTTTACCGAATCTTTGGCCATCATGTAGTTGACGGTGATATGCTTGCCGATGTCGCGCACGAAGTCAAGGAAGGAGTAACCCTTCATCCAGTCGTAATTGTTCACTAACTTGGCCGCATTGGGGGCGTCGGAGTCGAAATCCAGAAATTTGGAAAGTTGCTTCTTGATACAGGCCTGGTTATGGCGAAGCGTCTCTTCGTCAAGAAGCTTGCGTTCGGCCGATTTCATCGAAGGGTCGCCCACCATGCCGGTAGCGCCGCCCACCAAGGCGATGGGGCGATGTCCGGCCTGCTGGAGATGCCGGAGCATCCTCACGCCCACTAAGTGGCCGATATGTAACGAGTCGGCTGTCGGGTCAATGCCCACGTAGGCGGAGGTCATGCCCTTTTGCAACTGTTCTTCCGTGCCCGGCATGATGTCTTGTATCATGCCGCGCCATTTCAGTTCTTCTACAAAATTCATCTTATTTGAATTGCTGTTGATCATACAGATTGATTAATCGCGCCGACCTCCCATGTAGAGCAGGATGTAGTAAACCAGCGTGGCCAACGAGCCAAGGGCGGCCACTACGTAGGTATAGGCGGCCGAGCGGAGGGCGTCGACAGCCTTGTCGTGCGTATAGGCGTTGGTGATGCCGGCCGAGCTGAGCCAGGCGACGGCGCGTTGGCTGGCATTGATTTCAACCGGCAAGGTGATGAGGCTGAATAAGGTCGTAGCTGCGAAGAGGACAATGCCGAAAAGCAGCAGTGCGGGGAAAACATGCAAGAGGAGGATGCCGCCGAGGATGACCCAGGTCATGATTTGGGAGGAGAAGCTGACGATGGGCACCAGGGCAGAACGCATACGCAAGGGGGCGTAAGCCTTGGCGTGTTGCACGGCATGGCCGCATTCATGGGCGGCCACCGCAGCTGCCGCAATGCTGTTGCTGGCATAAACGCCTTCGGAAAGGTTTACCGTCTTGTTGGACGGATTATAATGGTCGGTCAGTTGTCCTGATACAGAGGTGACCTGCACGTCGTAGATGTCGTTGTCATGCAACATCTTTTCAGCCACCTCGCGGCCCGTCATGCCGTTAGGCAGCGGAATCTTGGAATATTTCTCGAATTTCTTTTGCAGGTTATGCGATACCAGCCAACTGACAAGGGCGATACCGATAAACAAAAGCCATTGTATAGCCATTTTTCGGAATTATGAATTATGAATGATGACGGAACACGGTTTGCAGGCGGTCGGGGCCTACGGAAACGATGCTGACGGGCACGCCCAACTCCTTCTCAAGGAAGGAGAGGTAAGCTTTGAATTCTTTGGGGAATTCCTCTTCGCGCCGCATGTCGCCGATGGGGTTTTTCCAGCCGGGCAGTTCCGCATAGACCGGCTTCGCGTCTTCCACATCAAAGGGGAAATCCTTCGTTTCTTTGCCGTCCACGGAGTAAGCCACGCAGGCTTTTATCGTGTCGAAGTCGTCAAGCACGTCGGACTTCATCACAATCAGCCGGCTGACGCCGTTGAGCATAACGGCATAACGGAGGGCGACCAGGTCTATCCAACCGCAACGGCGCTTACGTCCGGTGACGGAGCCGTACTCATTGCCCCGGCTGCAGATGGCTTCACCCGTGGCATCGGTAAGTTCGGTGGGGAAAGGACCGCCGCCCACACGGGTGCAATAGGCCTTAAAGATACCGTAGACTTCACCGATGTTGTGTGGGGCCACGCCCAAGCCGGTGCAACAACCGGCGCAGATTGTGCTGGAAGAGGTGACGAAGGGATAAGAGCCGAAGTCAATGTCCAGCATAGTGCCTTGCGCCCCTTCGGCCAAAAGGCACTTACCATCGCGCAATAGGCCGTTGACGAAATGTTCGCTATCGACAATATTGAATTTACGGAGATAATCCACGGCCTTCAACCATTGAGCTTCCAGTTTTTGGAAGGCGGCCTTGTCGATAGAGGCGTTCAGGGCGCGGAGCATGGAAAGGTGCCGGGCTTTGGCGGCCGCATATTTGGCTTCAAAACCGGAAAGGATGTCGCCTACGCGCAGGCCGTTGCGGCTTATCTTGTCGGTATAAGCGGGTCCTATGCCTTTGCCGGTTGTGCCTATCTTACCATTGCCCTTGGCCGCCTCGTTGGCAGCGTCCAGCAGACGGTGGGTAGGCAGGATGAGATGGGCCTTCTTCGAAATGAAGAGCCGTTTGTGCAGGTCGGTACCGGCGGCGGCCAAGGCTTCGGCCTCTTCTTCAAAGAGTAGGGGGTCGAGCACCACGCCATTGCCTATTACATTGGGCTTGCCACCCTGAAATATGCCGGAGGGAATGGAACGCAGGATATACTTTTTCTGGTCAAACTCCAAGGTATGTCCGGCGTTAGGGCCGCCTTGGAAACGAGCTACGGCGTCGTAGCGGGGGGTCAGCACGTCGACGATTTTTCCTTTTCCCTCGTCGCCCCATTGCAGGCCCAGTAACACATCAACTTTCATTCGATTTCGTATTTTGTTTTCGTTCTAATTTTTTTTGCTCCCTTTTACAGCGGCTGCAGAGGCCGTACATATAAAGGGTCAGGTAATCGGGTTCGAGCCGCGTTTTCGCAGCATCGAAGAGGGGGCGCAACACGGAAGGCAGGATGCGCACCTCGCGCACGGAGCCGCAACGGTTGCATACCAGGTGCAGATGCGTTTCGCCTTTCTTGCGAAGCTCGTATTCGGCCTTCGGCCCCAGGGAATGGCGCAGCAGAATGCCCGCATCCAACAGTACCAGCAAAGTGTTGTACAAGGTGGAAAGGCTGATCTTTTCCTTTCCTTTGTCTAACTTTTCCTGCAAATCGTCCACGGTAAAATGTTTGGGGAACGTACGCACGGCATCCAGCACCAAATAGCGAACCTCGCTGTTGCGCAACTTCTTGTCGTGGATGTACCGCTCCAACTGCGTGCGTATCTCTTGAAAGGCCTTGTCGTCTATGATCATTTCGTTTCTCCGTCGTGGACGGTCGCCTCAGGCGCACGATGGAGCGTCGAATCGACCAGACCGGGCGTGTTGAGCACGTCCAAGGCTTTTTTCAATACAGGGTCGTCTTTCAGATTGTAGATGAGTTCGCCCCGCTCGTAATAATAACGCTTAATGATTTCTGAGGTCAAGGCGTCCTGAATATCCTTATGGAAGTGGTCGAAGTCACGGTCAATGTTCGGCTGCAGTTTGGCTTCCAAGGCATTGAAAGCAGTCGAATCGCTTCCTGAGAGGTAACCTTCAAAGCGGGCTGCTTCTTTCAGACTCTTGAAGATTTTCGCGCTTTGCCGGTCATAACTAAAATTCATCTTCTTCGCCCGGGCTTTCAGGGCTTCGAAATCCGCCTCGGAAGCTTCAAAGGTTTCCGGCGGGGCGATTTTCTTATGCTGTTGCACGTAATCCGTGACGAAGTCGAACATCACCTTGTAATTACCCGTCAGATAATACAAGATGGCGGGCGACTCCGGTTCTTTTACCTTGAAGTCGGGCGTCACGCCGCCGCCGTCGCGTACCGGGCGGCCGGTAGACGTATGGAACACGGAGGTCAGGCTGTCGGGGATATTACCCACACTGCCGTCGGCATTGCGGTGGGCGTAGTCGATTTGTTGGATGCAACGGCCGCTGGGGATATAATACTTGCTCATGGTTACCTTCAAGGTGCCGTTGTAAGGTAAGTCGCGGGTGGTTTGCACCAGGCCCTTGCCGAAGGAACGCTGCCCGATGAGCACGGCGCGATCCATGTCTTGCAAGGAGCCGGAGAGAATTTCGGCGGCCGAAGCCGAGCCTCCGTTGATGAGCACGCACATGGGCATGACGGTGTCGATAGGCTCGCTCGTGGTACGGTAAACGCGATCCCATTGCGGGAGCTTTCCCTTTGTAGTGACAACCACTTTCCCTTTCGGCACGAACATGCTGACGATTTGTACGGCGCTTTCCAGCAGGCCGCCGCCATTGTCGCGCAGGTCAAGCACCAAA
>JAISGW010000119.1 GCA_031262895.1 Tannerella sp.
CCCACCACTCCTCCTTTTCCAATTCGAACATGAAATCTTTGGGGAAGCGCTCCATATTTCGCCGAACTTGTTCTTTTAAACGTTTCGTTTCTACTTGGTAAAGCATAGCCAAATCGAAGTCGAGCATTACCTTGACGCCTCGAACTTCATATATCCGGTTCTGAATGGTGGACAATTCCATAAGCGTATTTTCTTTTATTGCCGCAAAGATAAGGTATGTTTAAACAAGACAACGTCTCGTTGAAATAAAACGTTATCTTATTCCAACGAGACGTTAAGTTATCGCCGCAAGACGTTATGTTGTTTGAAGGATGTCTTGCCTTATGCTCAAAAACCTACTTCAAGGTGAGGTTGGCTAAAATAGGACAATGGTCGGAGAGGTAGGTTGTATCGATTTTCTCCGGCAACACGCGGAAGGTGTCCACCTGGAATTGCTTGGTCACGAATACGTAGTCGATGAACTCGCGCTTTTCCGGCGGAATCTTGCCAAAGTCATGAAAGGTACCTTTTGCATTTCCGAGAACGGTCTTGGCCACGATACGGCTGTCGCGGTAAATACCGTCGGAAGTAACGTGCGCGTAGACTTCCGATTGGGGTGTGGAATTGAAGTCGCCGGTAATGATAATCGGTCTACCGCCGGCATACAATTTTGCCCTTTTTAGGAGCACGGTAACGCCTTCCTTGCGGGCGATTTTCCCTACATTGTCCAAATGGGTGTTGATGTAGAAGAAGTCCCTTCCCGTAGCCTTGTCCTTGAGCACAGCCCAAGTGGCAATACGCCGGCAACCGCCGTCCCAACCCTTGGAGCCGGCCACGTCGGGCGTTGCGCTCAACCAAAAAGTGCCCGATTTCAGGTTCTCGAAGCGTTTCGTCTTGTAAAAGATGGCGGAGTATTCGCCGGCTGTCTTGCCGTCGTCGCGGCCAACGCCCAAGGCTGTGTACTCCGGCAAGCGCGCTTTCAGGTCGTTGAGCTGGTTGACCAAAACTTCCTGCGTGCCGAGCAAGTCCACGTCGTTCATCTTCACGGCTTGGGCGGCCACATCTTTCCGGTACTTCCAGTTGTTCAGGCTATCGGCAGGGTTATCATAACGGATATTGAACGACATGACATTCAAATCCACCGGTTTGTTGCTGCACGAAGCCAGCGCGAAAGCCAGCAGACAGGCACACACGAATTGTTTCATAGGGCAGGCTACTTCAGCAGCTTGGTGATGGAGTCAAGTATCTTTTGTATGGAAGCGTTTCTCGGGGAACTGGGCGTAGTAGTCTTAGCCTGCTCCAGATAGCCTTTGGCCTTGTTCAGGTCGCCGGCAGCCTTCTCTTTGGCGGCTTTGTATTTTTCGGGAGCCGACTGAGCCAGCGGGTAAGCGGCCGTTATGGCTTTTGAACCTTTCGTATAATACATGGCGCCGAGGGCATAAAGGGCATTCCCTTTGTACTCGGGATTGGAAAGGGTAGTTACTTCGGTGTAATCGGCATCAGCCTGGGTTATGTTGCCCTGCTTTTGCGCTGCCTGTCCGGCTTTTACAAAGTAATTGTAAGCCGTAGCTTCGAGATTCTTATTGCCCGGATAAGCCTTCAGGCCGGCGTCGATGGTGGACTTAAACTCGTCCGTCTTGTTCAGGTTGCTTAAAGCGATAGCCTTAAAGACGTAGGCATTCTGCGCGTTCTGTCCTTTTTGGATGGCCATGTCGGAATATTTTGCAAGCGACTCATAATCTTTTGCCTCATAAGCGCACTGGGCGGCGACGAAAATACGTTGGGCGTCCTTGTAGTTGTCGGCCTTCAGGTATGCTTCGTACTTGGCCAAGGCCGTAGGATAGTTCTTTGCCTTGTAGGCGGCATCGCCTTCGGCGCGCAATTTGTCGGCAGCCGTCTGGTTCGCATCTTGGGCGAACATGGTGCCCATGCTGACGCAGCAGAGCATCAAGAACGAGTAAATAAACTTTTTCATGAGTCAGTAAAATCTATTTGTTAGTAAATCATTGTTACATCTTCTCAAAAACCGCAGGAAAGTTTGGAAACCGTGCTCCCGTCGGGGGCGAACCCGTCCGCAAAACTAAAGAATATTTTTATTAGCAGAATATTTGGCCGTAAAAACTTTTTTAGATTCGTACCTTTGCCGCATGAAGCGTTTGTCATTCATCGTCCCGGTGTACAACCGTCCCGACGAAGTGAAAGAGCTGTTGCAAAGCATGGCGTCGCAATCCTGCCGCGACTTTGAGGAAATCCTCCTCGTGGAAGACGGCTCTACGGTTCCCTGCGAAGAAGTGGCCCGTTCGTACGCCGAACAATTGCCGATTTCCTATTACCGCATCCCCAATGGGGGGCCGGGCGGGGCGCGTAATTATGGCGCCGCACGGGCGAAAGGCGAATATCTCATCGTCCTGGATTCGGACTGCCTACTCCCCCCCGATTACGTGCGGGAAGTGCAGGCAGCGCTGGCCGAGACCGGAGCCGATGCTTTCGGCGGGCCTGACCGCGCCTCAAAAGATTTCACGCCCATACAAAAGGCCATCAACTACGCCATGACCTCCTTTTTCACTACCGGCGGCATACGCGGAGGGAAGAAAAAGTTAG
This sequence comes from Tannerella sp., assembly GCA_031262895.1. Taxonomy (GTDB): domain Bacteria; phylum Bacteroidota; class Bacteroidia; order Bacteroidales; family Tannerellaceae; genus JAISGW01. The sequence continues at coordinate 2,581 of JAISGW010000119.1, forward strand.
ACAAGTTCTATCCCCGTAGTTTCAACATGGGCATACGCAGCGAGGTTTACCACTCGCTGAACGGCTTCTCCGCCATGCGCTTTGGCGAAGACATCGACTTCAGCATCCGCCTGTATGCGGCCGGCTGCAAGGTCTGCCTCTTCCCGGGCGCCTGGGTGTACCACAAACGCCGCACAGGCTGGAAAAAATTCTTCCGGCAGGTGTACAATTCGGGCATCGCGCGCATCAACCTTTTTAAGAAATATCCTTCCTCGCTCAAGGCGGTGCACCTGCTGCCGGCCGTCTTCACCCTCGGCGTGGCGCTTTGCCTGCTGGTTTCCTGCTTTTGGCCCTACGCCTTGACACCCCTGCTGCTCTATGCCCTGCTGGTCTTCTTCGACGCGGCACGGAAAGAGAAGAGCCTGCGCATCGGAGGCTTGGCCGTTGTCGCCTCTTATATCCAACTGCTGGGCTACGGCTG
>JAISGW010000143.1 GCA_031262895.1 Tannerella sp.
TAACTTATAACTCATAACTCATAACTCAAAAATGAAGCCTTTCATCATAGCTCTGGCCTGCCTGTTGGCGGCTCCCGTATCGGCGCAGAAGCGCTGGACACTGGAGGAGTGCATCCGCCAGGCCATCGCCAACAATATCGACCTCAAACAGGCCCGCCTCACGCAAGATGCCCGCCGCATCGACCTTTCCACTTCGAAGAACAGCTGGTTGCCCACGCTCAACGCGGGGCTTGGGCAAGACTTCGACTTCAGCCGCTCGCCCTCGAACAACGGCCTCATCGTCGACTACAACTCGGCCAGCAGTTCGGCCGGATTGCAATTAGACATGCCCCTCTTCGACGGCTTCAAGACGAGCAACGACATTGCTGCCAAGAAGCTCGACCTCCGCGCCGCCGTCGAATCCCTCCGGAAGGCGCAGGACGACCTGGCCGTCAACGTGGCTTCCTATTACCTGCAGGTGCTCTACGAGAAGGAAATCCTCCGCATCGCCGAGCTGGCCAAAGCCCTCACCCGGCAACAGGTGGAAAAAACGCAACTGCTGGTCGACAACGGCAAGGCGCCCCGCTCGCAACTCTACGACATCAAAGCCCAACTGGCCAAAGACGAGGTCACCCGTACCGATGCCGACAACGACCTGCGCCTGGCCCTGCTCAACCTGGCTCAACTGCTCGAACTCGAACGCGACAGCAGCGACTTCGACATCGCTACGCCCGACCTCTCCGCTTACCATCCGGAAGCCGACGACGGCCTGCCCTCACCGCAGCTCGTCTACGAGCAGGCCGTGGGCATCAAGCCGGTCATCCTCGAACAGGAATACCTGCTCGATAGCCGCAAGAAGGCGGTCAAGGTGGCACGCGCCGCCTATTTCCCGCAGCTCAGCCTCAGCATGAGCTACACGAATTACTACTACCATTATTCAGGGTCCGATGTGCAAAACATTTCCTTCGCCGATCAGATAAAGCAGAACGAACGCAAGACCATCGGCTTTACGCTCTCCATTCCCATCTTCAACCGTTTCGCCACCCGCAACGGCGTACGCCAGGCCCGTGTGGCCGTTTTCACCCAGGAGCTGGCGCTCGAGAACGCCCGCAAGAGCTTGTACAAGGAGATACAGCAGGCCTGGCTCAACGCGGTCTCCTCGCAGAAGAAGTATATCTCGGCGACGCGCTCGGTAGCCTCTTCGGAGGAAGCCTACAAGTATGCCGAGGAGCGCTACGCCACCGGCAAGAGCGACGTCTTCGACTACGGCGAAGCCAAGAACAAGTACGCCCAGAGCTTAGCCGACCAGGCGCAGGCCAAATACGACTACCTCTTCCGCAAAAAAATCCTCGAGTTCTACCAGGGCATCCCCTTCAGCCTGTGAATGAAGGGGGCGTCACAGCGTTTCCATCACATCAAGAAGACTTTGATAGCTGTCTACTTCGTGGTACTTCACGCCGCTGCTGCTGATTTCGTTGAACAGCTTCTTGGCGCAACAACGATATTTACTCTTCTCCTTCTATCCGTTTCTTCGTCTTTTCCCACGTGTGCGTGCCGAAAAGGCAACTCTGCCGCATGGTGTCGTACATCTCTTTGAAGCGCGACATGGGAATGGCAAAGCTGAGCAAATCTTTTTCGAAATAGGGGCGGACGGAGGGGTCGAATAGACCGAGGAAGGTGCGCTTTCCTCCTTGACGATTCTCGCATATCGTTGTGGTGACGATGGAGCTGCAACCCGAACCGAACGGTGTGACTATGGCTTCAGGTGAATTTGTATCGTAAAATGCCCAGCTAGCCAGTCCGGAGAGTACATCCGGATTGACCAGAAAGAGCAGTCCCTCAACCGAATCGAAAGAGGAGAGCGTATCAATACGGGTAAAGTGCAAATACTGTTTAGTGGTGCGCGAGGTACCGATCAGTTTGGCATATTCCTTCACCATCTCAGGTGTCTGTTTGCATTTCTCCTTCTGCGAAACGAAGTTGGGCATGTAATTGCTCATATCGGCAAAGCCGGTATAGAACTTTCCGCCACCGCATCCGATCACGTCGGCATTCAGACTGATGCCTCCGCCTGCACGTACCTTGTTCATGGCTTTAAGGAGACAACCGTTAATTTTTTCCGTCGGATATTCAAGTGTATCCGAATACCAAAAAGCGATGGGAAGTTCAATCTGTTCGCCGAAAGCTTCCCGATAATTAGCAATAAAGGTGAAAATATCCATAAGCTTTGACTTAAATGATTGTATTTTATACGAATGCAAAGGTATGACGAATCTTCCGTATATTTGGCGCGAATAATATAGAAAGTTTGTCATGCCTACTATATCTGCTTTTTTTGGAATGCTTGTCCAAATGTATTACGAGGAACATATTCCCCCTCATATACATGTCTATTTCCAAGGTGCAAAAGCTGCTGTTAACATACAAGACGGCAGCTTGTTGGCAGGTAAACTGTCGCCGAGGAATAATCGCTTAATCCAAGCTTGGATTGAAATACACCGTGATGAGTTGTTGGCCGATTGGGAACTATGCCAGAACGGCGAGCATCCTTTCTTTGTCGAACCATTAAAATAGAATGCAATGATAAATGCCGAATTGATAGCTGTTCAGCCACTTGATAATTATGTGTTGCTCCTTACTTTCGACAATAAGGAGCAGCGCTTGTTTGACATGAAGCCTTATTTGGACAAAGGTATTTTCAAAGAGCTGAAAGGGTGTGAAATGTTCAATACAGTGCATCTCTATTTTGATACGATAGCATGGGCCAATAAAGCTGATTTGGCACCTGAAATCTTATACCCCAACAGCCAACCGCTGAGGTTACTGAAAAGCGATGCTTTTACCGAAGGGTGTTAGTGCCAGGGCGGCCATTTTGAAGTGCTGCAACCCAAAGGGGATGCCGACGATGGTGAGGCAGAGCAGGAGGCCGAAGGCCAGATGCGAGAGGCTAATCCAAATGCCGCCCACCAATATCCAGAGCAGGTTCATCAATACCGAGAGGCAGCCGCCCGAATTGCCCCGGTCGGTGACTACGCTCCCGAAAGGCCAAAGTGCCAGCCGCGCCAGTTTAAGGGTCTGCAGTCCGAAAGGGATGCCGATGATAGTAAGCATCAGGACGAGGCTGGCCAGCAAGTATTCGATGGCGGTCAGCAGGCCGCCGAAAATCAACCAGAGCAGGTTTCCAAGGAATTTCATTTGTTCTTGTTTTTTAGGAAAGTGAATCTCTTCACAAAGGTAGGGCTTTCTTCACCAGCGGCGGTGTATCGGCGCATAAAAGGCATCTTCCAAATGAACGGTTTCATAACCTTCGGGCGTCTTCACTAAAGTGATGATGTCGAAACGTACCGGCATGTCTATGCCGAAGCGGCGGGCGTACACGTCGGCGGCAGCCACCAAGCGCTTGATTTTATCGCGGCCGACGGCTTCTTCCGGCGAAAGCAGGTAACCCTCCGTGCGGGTTTTCACTTCCACAACGACCAACTCCCCTTCGCGGGTGGCCACGATATCCAACTCATAATGTCCTAAATGCCAATTCGTGTGCAGGATGTTGTAACCTGCTTTCAATAGATAGGCGCGGGCGGCGGCCTCACCTTCTTTTCCTACGATGCTGCGTTCTTCCATAACGTATTGCTTTATTAGTGATTTCGGGCAAATATAGGAGTTTTCGCTACCTTTGCGGCCATGAAAAACGATAAAAAAGCCCAAGCATCTAAAAGTCCGAAAGCGCCCCGCACTCATCGGGTGTCGCTGATGTTCAATGACGACGAGATGAAGGTGATTGAACGCTATATACACAAGTACAAGGTGACGAACAAGGCACGTTGGTACAGGGAAACTATTCTCACCCATGTGATACGTACCCTTGTGGACGATTATCCGACCTTGTTCGACAAAGACGAAATGCGATGAAAGAAGGAATGGCCGACGAAGACCTGCGTTTCATGAAACAAGCCCTTGAAGAAGCCCGGCAGGCAGCAGCAGAGGGCGAAGTACCCATAGGAGCCGTCGTCGTTTGCGGTGGCCGTGTGATTGCTTCCGCACACAACCAGACCGAACGTCTGGCCGACCCTACGGCCCATGCCGAAATGCTGGCCATTACTTCGGCAACCAATCGCATGGGCGCCAAATATCTGACGGATTGCAGCCTTTACGTCACGGTAGAGCCTTGCCTGATGTGTGCCGGCGCCATTGCCTGGGCACAGTTGGGCGCGCTGGTGTACGGGGCGGCCGACGAAAAACGCGGATACAGCTTCTTTGCCCCTCAAGCCTTGCATCCGAAGACGGAGGTGAGAAGCGGGACGATGGCCGACGAAGCCGCCCGCCTGATGCGCGATTTCTTCCGCAAACGGCGCGGATAAATGCTTCCTACATATAATTCCGAACTTCTTCGTAAGTTTGTGGCTTAGCAGACAA
>JAISGW010000170.1 GCA_031262895.1 Tannerella sp.
CCACGGCAGGGACGTAATCCGGCTGCTTATGGTTCAGCTTGTAAAGGCTCTTCAGCCGGATACCGTACTGCTGGGCGATGTCGTGCAGGGATTCGCCGGCTTTGACGACATGTTCGTAATTCGGTTTGTCGGCTTTCCGTTTCTTGGCGCGGAGATAAACAATCTCCCCCGCTTTCAGGGAATAGCCCTCCGGCATCTCGTTGTACTTTTGCAGCTTCTCGAGGCTGGTCGAGGCGTCGCGGGCCAGGCTTTCCAAGTCGTCGCCCGGACGGGCGTAGACAAACTCCAATCCCCGCTCCTTGTAGATTTGCAAGGCAGCGGCCGCAGGTGTTCCCTTAGCTTCGGGTGCGACCGCGAAAGCAGGTGACTTCCCTTCCGTGTAGCTGTCCAAGCCGTATTCTTCCACCAATTTTATCAGATGCTTGGCGTAAGCATGGTCGGTGGCGTAGCCGGCTTTTTGGAGACCCTTGGCCCAGCCCTTATAATCAGACATCTTCAACTTGAAAAGGGCCGCATAACGGGGGCGATCCTTCAGGAAGGAGGCATGGTCGGCATAAGAATCCTCCGCCGAAGCATAACGGCGGTAGCAGTCACCCTTATAGCCTATCGTACGTCCGCCCTTCCAGCCGTTGCATTTGATGCCGAAATGGTTGTTGCCCTTGCGGGCCAGCTCGCTCCGTCCGGCATCCGACTCCAGCAATCCCTGAGCCAGCGTGATGCCCGCCGGTATGCCGTATTCCTTCTGGTAGCGCAAGGCCAAAGGGGCATACTTGCGGACGTAGTCCTCGCGCACGGGCGTCACTTGCGCTGCCGCTTCAAAAAGGAAGAGAAAAGGGAAAACGAGGGAAAAGAGGAAGCGTCGTTTCATGGGCGTTGTTGGAAGTGCAAATCATTACCGGAGACATTCTGGAAAACCCGCAAGCCGAACTCCGGGATAACGGCCAGCACATGGTCGAACACGTCGGCCTGCCAGCCTTCATAAGCCACCCATTCCTTCTCCTTGAGAAAGAAATACAGCTCAACCGGCAAGCCCTTGTCGGTAGGTTGCAAATGCCGCACCATGCAGGAAAGGTCGGTGTTCACCATCGGATGATTGTATAAGTAACGAGTCAGATAAGCGCGGAAGACGCCGAGGTTGGTCTCCCTTCGCCCGTTCACCGGCATGGAGCAATCCACGTCGTTCTCCTCGTTGTACAATTTCAATTCGGCTTCCTTTTGGTCGATGTAATCCTTCAGCAGTCCGATGTGACGGAAACGCTCCAGCATCTCGGGGTTGCAGAAGCTGACGCTGTTCATGTCGATAAAAATCGAGCGTTTGACCCTGCGCCCGGGCGATTCCGACATGCCCCGCCAGTTCTGGAAGGAGTCGCTCACCAGCATGTAAGGGGGCAGCGTGACGATGGTGTTGTCGAAGTTCTGCACCTTGACAGTCGTCAGGTTGACCTCCGTCACGGTGCCGTCAACGCCGTACTTGGGCATGGTAATCCAGTCGCCCGCCCGCAGCATGTCGTTGGCCGACAATTGTATGCCGGCCACGAAACCGAGGATGCTGTCCTTAAAGACCAGCATCAGGACGGCCGCCGAAGCACCCAAGCCGGCAAAGAGGGCCGTGGGCGACTTGTCGATAAGTACGGAAATAATCAGGATGCCCCCTACGAAGAGGGTGATGATTTGCAGGATTTGCAGGAAGCCTTTCAGCGGCTTGTTCCGGTAAGTTTCCTTGGTATGGAAAACTAAGTGGATGAACTTGAGCATGGCCAGGATAAACTGCAGGACGACCGCAATCATGTAGACCACGCAAAGCCGCCGCAACCAGGCCAAAGTCAAGGCATGTTCATGGGAAAAGGCAAAGGGAAGGAGGATATAAACGAAAAGGGCAGGCAAGAGGTGAATCAGCTTGTCTATCATCTTGGTGTCGACGACCAAGTCGTCCCATTGGTTCTTCGTGCGGGCGGCCATGCGGCGGAACACGCCCATGAAAACCACCCGCAAGAAATAATCCAGGACGAAGGCGCCTGCCAGGATAAGCAACAAAACGACGAAAATATCCAAGGTGCTGGCCGTTCCCGGCATCAGGCCCAAGTTCTGTAGGCTCTGGTTGACCCAATTCCTCAATGTCTCCATCCTCTGTCCCTTAGTTTATAATGTCAAAGCCAGTATAAGGCACCAAGGCGGCGGGTACGCGTATGCCTTCGGGCGTCTGGTTGTTTTCCAGCAGGGCGGCCACGATGCGGGGCAAGGCGAGGGCGCTACCGTTGAGCGTATGGCAGAGGTGCGTCTTTTTGTCGGCGCCGCGGTAACGGCATTTCAGGCGGTTGGCCTGGTAGCTCTCGAAATTGGAAACCGAGCTGACCTCCAGCCAGCGTTTCTGTGCGGCCGAAAAGACCTCGAAGTCGAAAGTCAGGGCCGAGGTGAAGCTGATGTCCCCCCCGCAAAGGCGGAGGATGCGCCAAGGCAACTCAAGTTTGTCGACTAAGGTCTGCACGTAATCCACCATTTCCTGTAAGGACTGGTAAGAGTGTTCTGGTGTGTCGATGCGTACGATTTCCACCTTGTCGAATTGGTGGAGGCGGTTCAGACCGCGCACGTCCTTACCGTAAGAGCCGGCCTCACGGCGGAAGCAGGCCGAGTAGGCGGCGTTCTTCATCGGCAGCGAAGCCTCGTCGAGGATGATGTCGCGGTACATGTTGGTTACCGGCACTTCGGCCGTGGGGATAAGATAGAGGTCGTCCACTTCGGCATGGTACATCTGCCCTTCCTTGTCGGGGAGCTGTCCGGTGCCGTAGCCCGAATCGGCGTTGACCACATAGGGCGGCTGCACTTCCAAGTAACCGGCCTGGCGGGCGTTATCGAGGAAGAAATTGACCAAGGCGCGTTGCAGTCGGCAACCGTAGCCTTTGTAGACAGGGAATCCCGCGCCGGTGATTTTCACACCCAACTCGAAATCAATCAGGTCGTATTTCTTGGCCAGCTCCCAATGCGGCAGCGCGTCGGCGGGCAGTTCGGGGATGCGGCCGCCCATCTTCTCCACCTTATTATCTTCAGCGCCCTTGCCTTCGGGCACCGATTCGTGCGGCAGGTTGGGGATGAGCACTAAGCATTCGTGTATCTCCTTTTCGGCGGCCGACTTGGCCTCTTCCAATTTGCGGTTGGCTTCCTTCAGCTCAGACACGCGCGAGCGCGCTGCCTCGGCTTCCGCCTTCTTGCCCTCTTTCATCCACTGGCCGATGCTCTTGGAAGTACGGTTCAGCTCGGAAAGGTTCGTGTCCAATGTTTGTTGCGATTCGCGCCTTGTCTTATCGGCAGCGAGTATGCGGCCTATCAATTCCCGACCGTCGAAGTGCTTCTTTGCCAAACGGCGGATAACGTCCTCCCGTTCTTCAGTGATTACTTTGAGTGTCAACATATCTTATAGCATTTTTTTAATTACATCTTTTTTGCCCGCAAAGGTAATGCTTTTTATTACGCTCTGGCAGAAAAGCCACTACACATCCGTGATGCTTTATGCGTTTAGGAACTTCTATCCAACAAATGCCACTGGCAATGATTGAAACTTTATTTGCCAAGCGAGTGAGAAATTCCTTGGCTAAAATCGAATCACCCAAGCAGTCTCTTTCTTTTGCTCAATTGAAAATATATTACGAAGCGGCAGGTAAAACGTTGAATGAACAGTTTGCTGTCAATTTGGATTTGTTGACAAAGGAAAAGCGCTATAATTATGTGGGCTACCTAATGTCCGATGTAAATGTGACTTCTTTAAAGGTGGCAAAGTATGCAGGCTCGAAACGATATGACCTGATAGAGAGCAACGAATATGGGAATTGCTCTCTGATAAAAGCGACAAAGTCTATCCTTGACAAGCTGGAGGTGGAAAACAAGACCTTTGCCAAAATTACTCACAGGGAACGTTTAGAACAGCGTTTATGGAATGGTGTTGCTTTGCGTGAGGCAGTCATTAACGCCATTGTCCATAATGATTATACAAATGAAGGCTTCCCCAAAGTGGAAATATTTGACGACCGCATAGAAATCACTTCTCACGGCGGACTTCCACAAGGGATGAGCCAAGAAGAATTTTTCGAAGGCTACTCCATACCACGGAATAAAGAGTTAATGCGCATCTTTGGAGATATTGAGCTTGTAGAGTATCTGGGGTCAGGCATTCCACGCATCGTTCGAGCCTATGGTAAGGACTGTTTCAAATTCAGCGAAAATTTTTTACGTATCACCTTTCCAAACGCAGAAACACTTGAAGAAGAGACAGATGAAGCAGCCGGAGAAGAAAAGGTTACAGAAAAGGTTACAGAAAAGGTTACAGAAAATCAAGCCCTGATACTAAACCTTATCGCTAATAATCCTACCATCACATCTCAAGAGCTATCAACCATAATAAATATGACTTCCGTGAAAGTTCGTGTCAACATCTCCAAGCTCAAAGCCAAAGGCTTCTTGGAACGGGTTGGAGGAGACAAGGGCGGCTATTGGAACATCCGCAATAGCCATACAACGAGAAGATAAGCTACATCTTCCGCCTGTTCGCTATCGCGGCCGGGGCTGGTGCGGGCCAGTCCGCGCAAGAGTTTTGCCAATATGTGCTATCCAACTTCATATTTGCTTTCGTATCTTTGCCGGCAAAATGCACTAACGGAGAAAAACATGAAGAAATACATCCGAATTTGGGGAATAGCCGCGGCTTGCTCCTTGCTTTGCTTGGGGAGCATGAAAGCGGGGACGAGTGTTGACGCGCTCATCCAACGGGTATCGGAAGGAACCGCGAAGAATTTGCGTACGGAATTCGTGAAAGGAAGCGCTTCGGAAGGGGATTTCTTTGAAATCACCAACCAAGGCAAGGACGTCCTCATCCAAGGGAACAACCCCGTGAGCATCGCCACCGGCTTCAACTGGTACCTGAAATACGTGGCGGGCATCCATATTGCCTGGAACAACCTGCGCCAGCCCATGCCTACGCAACTTCCTCCTGTTCCCCACCCTATCCGGCAATCCACAGATCTGCCTTTGCGCTATTACCTTAACTATTGCACCTTTTCTTATTCCATGGCATTCTGGAATTGGAACCGTTGGGAAGAGGAATTGGACTGGATGGCCATGCACGGCGTCAATATGTCCTTGGACCTGATTGGCAACGCAGTGGTCTGGCGGAACCTTCTGGAACATCTGGGTTACACGAAAGCGGAAGTCAACCAATTCGTTGCCGGCCCCGCTTTCCAAGCCTGGTGGGAGATGAACAATCTTGAAGGCTGGGGCGGTCCGAACCCCGACGAATGGTACGCCCAGCAGGAAGCCCTGCAAAAAAAGATATTGGCGAGAATGCACGCTTTGGGCATCCAGCCTGTCCTGCCCGGTTTTGCCGGCATGGTGCCACGTAACATCGGGAAGAAACTCGGTTACGAAGTGGCCGACCCCGGACGCTGGTGCACCTTTCCCCGGCCGGCCTTCCTGCGTACTGACGACCCGCATTTCAACGACTTTGCCCACCTTTATTATAAGGAGATGGAAAAACTTTACGGGAAAGCGGCTTATTACGCCATTGACCCCTTCCACGAAGGCGGCAGCACCAAGGGCATAGACCTGACCGCTGCGGGACATACGATTTGGGCGGCCATGAAAAAGGCAAACCCCAAGGCCGTCTGGGTCATTCAGGCCTGGCAGCGGAACCCGCGCGAGGCCATGATAGGCCAGTTGCCGACGCACGACGTCCTCGTGCTCGACCTATACAGTGAGAAGGAACCGCAATGGGGCGACCCGCAGTCGGC
>JAISGW010000190.1 GCA_031262895.1 Tannerella sp.
TTCATTGCCGACGCCCAGGAAGAGTCCATCCAAACGATTTTGTCCTTGGGTGAAGCTAAGAAACAAGGCCGTATAGGACGCCTTTATGTAATGGGTTGCCTTTCCGAACGTTTCCTCGATGAAATGAAAAAAGAACTGCCCGAAGTAGACCACTTTTACGGCAAATTCAATTGGAAAGCACTGCTTGATGACTTAGGAAAAGCCTACCATGCCGAACTGGCCGGCGAACGTCTCCTGACGACTCCCCGGCATTATGCCTATTTGAAAATAGCGGAAGGTTGCGACCGCCACTGTTCCTATTGTTCCATTCCCCTGATGACCGGCTCCTATCATTCGCGCAGCATCGAAGAAATCGTGAGTGAAGCGCAAGGGCTGGCTTCCCACGGTGTGAAAGAACTCCAGCTCATCGCGCAGGATTTGACCTATTATGGCCTTGACACCTACCACCGTCTGGCCTTGCCTGAACTGGTGGAAAGGCTTTCCGACATTTCGGGGATGGAATGGATACGCCTGCACTATGCCTATCCGGCACAGTTTCCCTTTGATTTGTTACGGGTTATCCGCGAACGCCCCAACGTTTGCAAATACTTGGACATCGCCCTCCAGCACATCAGCGACCGGATGCTCGAAAAGATGCGCCGCCATATTACCGGCGAAGAAACGCGCAATCTCCTTTGCCGTATTCGTGAGGAAGTGCCTAGCATCCATCTCCGCACGACCCTGATGGTCGGCCATCCGGGAGAAACGGAAAGAGATTTCGATGAATTGGTCGGTTTTGTAAAGGAAGCACGATTTGAACGCATGGGTGCTTTCACCTACAGCCATGAAGAAGGTACTTGGGCTTACCAACATTATACGGATGACATTCCCCAAGAAGTGAAGCAAGCACGTCTTGACCGCCTGATGCGTGTACAGGAAGGCATTTCGGCCGAAGTGCAAGCTGAAAAGGTCGGACAAACCTTGAAGGTTATCATCGACCGGGAAGAAGACGAATATTACGTGGGACGTACGGAATTCGATTCGCCCGAAGTGGATCCCGAAGTCCTTTTGTCCAAAAAGGAAAAGCTGCGAATCGGCCGGTTTTATCCCGTCCAAATCCAAAAAAGCGAGACTTTCGACTTGTATGGGGAAGCGGTAAAAGCGCAAAAAACAGTGAATGATTTGTCTGTGTGAAAAATAAGTACTAATATCGCCGCAAATTCATCATCAAGCCGTATGAAGAATAAGGACTTAATAAAGGAATTGTCAAACAGGATGGAATGGACTTCGCACGAAACCTCGGAAGTCATTGCCGAATTAGGCTCGCTCATCAGCACGGCTTTAGGCGATAGCGACGTCGTGAACTTGGAAGGCCTGGGGCAGTTCGAATCGAAGAAAAAGGCCGAGCGCATATCGGTCAATCCCGCCAATGGAAAGCGCTATCTTGTACCGCCGAAATTGGTGCCCGTCTTTAAAGCGGATAATCTTTTGAAAACAAGAATCAAAGAATTAGACGGCATCCATGAATAACCGCTTATCCATAAAAGAAGTAGCCGGGCAATTGTCTGTTTCCACCGGGAAGAGCACGGAAGAACTGGAACATTTCCTCCGCGAGTTCGTGGAAATAGGCAGGGAAGGCCTGATGTCCGACCGCCTCCTGCAGGCCAAAGGCATTGGGAATTTTAAAATCATTCTGGTAGAAAAACGCGAAAGCATCGACGTAAACACCAAAGAACGCATCCTTATTCCCGAACATTATAAACTGTCCTTTGTGCCCGACAAGGAGATGCGCGAAATCGTGAACAAGCCCTTTTCCTTTTTCGATACCATCGAGATAGAAGAGGGGACGGAGAGTAAGCCTCCTGCGAGAGAAGAAAATTCCGTCGAACTTCCGGGGGAATCCGAAACGGAAGAAACCGAAGAAGTGGAGGACGATATCGAAGAAGAGGAAGAGGAGAAGCCCGTCGTCGTGGTTAAAGAAATAGAACCCGTAGAACAACAGACAGAACCGGAACTACCCTCACAAGCGGTAGCTCTTCCTGAAAAAGAATTAGTTATCACAGAAAAAGAAACAGAAGTAATAAAAGAAGACAACAGCATGGCAGAACAACATCCGCATGAAAACAAGGCCGATTATTCCCCTGAAAACGAAAGACGGCGAGAAGACAGGCAAAAGGCCAAAAAGGACAACAGCAACCTATTGCTCATCATTTTGTCAGCAGCCGTTGTCGTGCTGATGATAGCCGTAGGCAGCATGTTATTTTTGAAACGTCATCAGCTTTTCCCAAGTAAGGATAAGAACGATGACTTGAAAAAGGAAATCGCCGCTTCGCCACATACGGAAGACGGCTTCGAGTTGCCCCCTTCCGCGGGAACTTCGGAAAGCCTCAAACAGGACTTTGGCTCCGGACAAGTGCCTTTGGACGAGAAGCAGGCTTACGCTTCGACTTCTTCCCCCAGGAGGGGCAGTTGGACCGAACGGCATAATAATACTTACCGCCGGCAGGCGGGGGGGCGGCGCAGCCATACGGTGACCGTCCGTCAAGGCGACCGTTTAAATTTACTGGCCCTGCAATATTACGGCAATAAGGTTTTTTGGGTGTATATCTATCAAGCCAACAAGGCCAAAATAGACGACCCGGATGTCATTCCCGTGGGCATCACCTTGAATATCCCGGCCGCGGCCAAATACGGCATTGACGCCCGTAGCGCCGTTTCTTTGCGGAAAGCTTACGCCTTGCAAGAGAAAATTTTGAACGCCCGTGGTAATTCCGGTGCATACGCCGTACCGCAGAACGGACGCCGTTATAATCGGCCGGCTTCGCGCTGGGGCAATGACGATAATGAACAAAATCCGGCCGATGTCTCCGGCGAGGAAAACTTCTTCGATAATCCCGCCACGGCCAGAGGAAACCGCAACAGCCGACATCCCGCATTGTGATTATTTGGCGAATAGGCCCGCGCAACTTAGTATTATTTAACCCGGTCGGCGGATAAAAGCATTTTATCATTTATAATTTTGCGCCTTGGAAACAAGAGACAAATTGTAAATGATAAATTGTTTATAAACCTATGAGTCAAACAGTGGACATTCGCGAGTTGAACGAACGCATCGAACAGAAAAGTTCGTTCGTGAATATGATTACCATGGGCATGGACCAGGTGATCGTCGGACAAAAACATTTGGTGGAATCTTTGTTAATCGGCCTGCTTTCCGACGGGCATATTCTGCTGGAAGGCGTCCCCGGCTTGGCAAAGACCTTGGCCATCAAGACGCTTGCTTCATTAATCAAGGCTCAATACAGCCGTATCCAATTTACGCCTGACCTCTTGCCGGCCGACGTGGTCGGGACCATGATATACAGCCAAAAAAAGGAAGAATTCCAAGTCAAGCACGGGCCTGTGTTTGCTAATTTCGTCTTGGCCGATGAAATCAACCGCGCCCCGGCCAAAGTGCAGAGTGCCCTCTTGGAAGCCATGCAGGAACGGCAGGTGACCATCAGTGAGACCACGTACAAGTTGCCGGAACCTTTCCTTGTGATGGCCACGCAGAACCCCATCGAACAGGAAGGTACTTATCCCCTGCCGGAAGCACAGATGGACCGTTTCATGCTCAAGGTCGTCATTGGCTATCCGAAAAAGGAAGAAGAGAGGCTCATCATCCGACAGAACATTTCCGGAGAGAAAGTAGCGGTGAAGCCTGTGCTCGGCTGCGACGAGATACTTGAAGCACGCAAGGTCGTGCGCGAGGTTTATTTGGATGAAAAGATAGAAAAATACATTGTCGACATCGTTTTCGCCACCCGTTATCCCCGTGAGTACGGTTTGGACGACTTGGCCGACATGATTACTTTCGGCGCTTCCCCCCGTGCCTCCATCAACCTGGCCTTGGCCGCCAGGGCTTATGCCTTTATCAAGCGCCGGGGTTACGTCATACCCGAAGACATACGTGCCGTTTGCCACGATGTGATGCGCCACCGCATCGGGCTAAGTTACGAGGCCGAAGCCAACAACCTGACCGCAGAAGAAGTTATCAGCGAAATATTGAACAAGGTCGAAGTGCCTTAACCTATGGAAACGAGTGAACTCCTGAAGAAAGTTCGCCGGATTGAGATTAAGACGCGCGGCCTGTCCCGTAACATTTTCGCGGGGCAATACCATTCGGCCTTCAAAGGCCGGGGGATGGCGTTTAGCGAAGTGCGCGAATACCAATACGGCGACGACATCCGCGACATTGATTGGAATGTGACGGCCCGTTATGCGCGCCCTTACATCAAAGTGTTCGAGGAAGAACGGGAAATGACCGCCATGCTGTTGGTCGACGTTTCCGGTAGCCGCGACTTTGGCAGTGTGAATGTGATGAAACGCGATATGATGACCGAGATTGCCGCCACATTGGCCTTTTCCGCTATCCAGAACAATGACAAGATAGGTGTCCTCTTCTTTTCCGACCGTGTCGAGAAGTTTATCCCGCCGC
>JAISGW010000200.1 GCA_031262895.1 Tannerella sp.
AGCAAGGCTATGGGAACGGTGTGCTCCAGATACTCGACCAGCAGGAAGGTTTGCGCAAATATGCCGGCCCCGGCCATTGGAATGACCCTGACATGCTTGAAGTGGGCAACGGAATGACAAACAATGAAGACCGCGCCCACTTCAGCATGTGGTGTATGTTGGCCGCCCCTCTCATCCTCGGCAATGACATCCGCCACATGAGCGAAGCCACGCGTGAAATCCTTACCAACAAAGAAGTCATCGCCCTCGACCAGGACAAGGAAGGCGTGGAAGGCTTGCGCTTCCTGCGGCAGGACGGGCTGGAGTTCTGGTTCAAGCCTTTAGTTGACGGCGATTGGGCCTTCTGCATCCTCAACCGCACGACCGCGCCGAAGCGCTACGCCATAGACTGGCAAAAGTTCAACCTCTACGACGAGGTGAGCAAACGCTTTACCAATTTCGACTCCATTATATATAATGTGCGTGACCTCTGGGCCAAGAAGGACGAGGGAAACACCAAGAAAGGCCGTGAGGTGACGGTTCCCGGGCACGACGTGCTCCTTTACCGCCTGACACCCGCCAAGAAATGAGGTGCTGCCATCAATATTTGAAAACACGGAAGCTGTGAGGCTTCAGGGTCAGGCCATAAGCCTTCGCCGCCGGGCTGTTGCGCAGCCAGATGTGCGGCGAAGGTGCAATCTGGCCGTTTATCTTCTCGCCGGACAGGGCGTCAGTAATGATGCTTTCCGGGCCGTCCACCACGACGCTCACGTCGACAGGATGGTCGAGGAAGGATTCCACGATGAAGGTATGATTGTCGTAAGCGAAGAGGCTGACTTTGGCCGGCCCTTCGAGGCGTACGGGTAAACCGGCCGAGGCTACCGTGCGGATGCGATTGAGTGCGCCGACGGGCAGTTCGTAAATATCGGCGTATGAATCGGGGACGGTGAGTACCCAAAGCAAGCCCTTTTCATAGCGGGCGTATAAAAGGAATGCCCAGCCGTATACGCCCTTGTCGATGGCGGGAATATCTTCCCAGGCGTCGTTGGTGTAATATTTCACCGGTGTGATGAGCATTTTTTCTTTCGATTTCCCGAAACGGCCAAAGTCGTCTATGAAGCCCTTGTCGCCGTCGTTAGCCCGCAACTCAACCAAGTCGGCGAGTTGATCCTGTATCTTGCGCACCAAACCGGAGGTCAGTATCACCTCTTTGCCGGCCTTCAGTTGCGTTTTGATTTTGGCGACCAAATCCTTGTCGTAGGCCGCCTGCGCGGTGAGGAGCACCGTCTCGGCCCCGGTGGGGAATTGCGGTACCATTTCTATGGGCAAGCCGGCCATGCCGAGGAAACTCTGCAGGTTTTCGTCTCCCACGGAACCGATGGGTTTATACGATTTGATGCCTATGGGTTTTCCCAGTAGGGGTACCACTTTGGAGGCCGTCTTGAAAGCCTCGGAGGCAATGCTGCCGACGGTAGGCTTTGCGCCCATATCGTTCCAGTTGAAAGAGGTGCCGCTGCCTTGCCAAGCGGCCTTCCAACGTTCGGGTGCCGGACGTTGCACGCTGCCGAATTCGAAGAGCACGCATTCGGGTGCTTTGGCCCAGAGCGTCAGCCAGGCCTGCTCGGCATATAAGTCGGCATAACGCATGCCGCCGGTGTCTATCCAGCCGCCGCCGTTGCGCCCCGGGGCAATGTTGTTGAAGTAACGGATAATTTCATAGCTCTCATAAGTCTGCAAGTGTTGGTCGTTGTCGGGCATGCGCGTTTCCGTGCCGGTCCAGATGCCGTCGAAGGTTTTCGCCTCCTGTCCCAAGTCGAAGCCGAGGGCGGGGAAGTGCTCGAACCAGTTCGGGTATTTGATGATGACTTTGCATTTGGGGTTGACGGCATGGGCCGAGCCAACCACGTTCTTGGCCGCTTCGTCCATGACTTTGATGCGGAAATCCGTCCACGACAGGCCGCTTTTGTCTTTGGCCGCCGTGTTGACCGGACTCTTGTCGCTGTTAAAGAAGAAGTCGTCGAGCAGTATCTCGTCGAAATGCTTGGCGGTGTACTGAGCGATTTTCTTCACTTGGGCCTTTTCGGCTGCAGCCACATGGCCGAAGGTGGCCCAGTGGCCGTCACCTTTCTGGGTGAAGGTGACGCCGCCGCCGTATGCCACGCCCTTGGATTGGAAAAACTTTTTGGCAGCTTCCAAAGCTTCGGGGCGGGCGAAAAAGCCGTCACGGTAAGATTCGATGTACACCTTATCGACCGCCAGATGGGAAGAGATGCCCGACCAGACACTGTCGAGCCATTGTGTGTTCGTCATTTTATCGACGTCGTGCGCCGTGATGTAAACGGCTACCTTGAAACCGTTGTAATGTCCGGCAAAGGCCGGAAGGGCGAGGCACAGGAGACAGGCCCAAAGGAATAGCTTGTTTTTCATATCTTTAATTTTAGGTAAATAAAATCTAACGGAAGCGAAGATACGGCTTATTTTAGAAACAGGAAAATGCTTAGCTTTGCAACCAGCATTATAATAAGAAAGATTATGGCCATCATCTCGCTTTTTTATGGAATCATTGTCTATTTGTATTTTGAAGACAATAAGCGCCATCATACTCCTCATATCCATGTGAAGTATCAAGATGAAAATGCGGTATTCTCCATCCCGGAAGGGCTGTTGTTGGAAGGCAGTCTGAAAACGAGTAAGGCTAAGTTAGTACAAGCATGGATAGTTATTCATGGGGAAGACCTTATGGCTGATTGGGAATTGGCGTCAAACGGGCAAAGCGTATTCAAAATAGAACCATTGAAATAGAAACAAGATGAATCCAAGAGTAAAGAACGTCAAGCCGGAGAACAATTACACATTACTCCTCACATTTACCAATGGGGAAGTCCGCCGTTTCGACATGAAGCCCTATTTGGAAAAAGGCCTTTTCAAAGAATTAAAGGAAGAATCACTTTTCCAGACGGCGCATCCAGACGGCCTGAGCGTTGAATGGGAAAATGAAGCGGCGCTCTGTCCCGATACGCTTTATTTAGGCAGCGTCGCAGTAGAATAGTTCAGCCAATCTTGCGGATGGCAGACGGCTTCGATGCGGTTTTCTATGGAATCGGGAAGTTGGGAAAAGAAATCGAGCGAGGTGCGTTTCTCCACGCTGTCGACCGAAAGGGCATAACTGGCCACCGGCGCATGGCAGGCCTGGTTGGGAAAGATAAAACCTATGGCTTGGTAATGACTGTCTACACGACGGCAAAGCACTTTAAAGAAAGAGTCGGGCACGGCCACCTGGTCGGTACCGATACATAAAGGTTGCCGTCCTACGATAGGGCCGCAGACCACGTACACGGCGCCGCAAGCTTTGGCCCAGCGGCGTACGTCCTGTTCCAAGTCGCCCCAGCGTCCGCGATTCAGATTGGAATTTTGCGGGCAGACATTGGACAGGTAGAAACTTTCGCGCATCGCCCGTCTGTCCCAGCGCATGTCGGCGGCGGGCGCCATGTGTCCCCTGTCGTAGCCGCTCTTGCGGTAGTCGCCGGTGACGGCCGAGGCCCCCCGCACTTTCGGGTCGGGCATAAAACGCCCTTGACGCGGGAACTTCGGCTCCGTTTCGGCCGCCGTCAATTCGTAGGCCACCCAGTTAGGGATA
>JAISGW010000201.1 GCA_031262895.1 Tannerella sp.
GCCAGCAGCCAGCAGACCGATTCGCTGGTCAAGGCCTACGACCCCAGCGGCGAAGTGGCCTTGGCGCTGGTCAACCTGCAAAAACGCCTCGAAACGCGCCGCGCCTTCATCCTGCGCAAGCTCGACAGGCAGTCCGCTGCGCTTAGGGAAAGCGATCGTAAGGTCACCAAGCAAATCGACTTGCTGTTGCTCTCTTTCCAAGAAGAGGAAGCTCTGGCAGCCGGGAAACAGGAAGCTGCCCGCCATGCCTTTGTGGCAAAAGCCGGTCAACAGTTGGCCTTAATAGCCGGCCTGGCCTTATTGCTCATCCCAATATCCTTTTTCCTCATCCTTCGTGAGATAGGCAAGGCGCGCCGCTTAAGCCGCGAACGCGACCAGGCACGCCGCCGGGCGGAGGAATTGCTCTTGGCTCGCGAACAGTTCATGCTGATGCTCAGCCACGACATACGCGCCCCACTTTCCTCTGTCATCGGCTATATAGACCTGCTCCGTCAGCCCGCCTCGAAGGAAGAAAAGGAAGGTTTCCTGAAAGACATGGACACTTCGGCCAAACATGTTCTCGCCTTAGCCAACGAACTGCTCCACTTCCACCGGCTTGATGCCGGTCAGGTGCAATTGGAAAGCTGCCCATACCGGCCGGCGGAAATACGCGACGAACTGCTTCGTGAATACCGTCCGTTGGCCGAGGCGCGGAACTTGCACCTCGCCAGCGAAAGAGGTGCTGCCGTCGAAGGCCTCCGCTGCCTGGGCGACGCACAGGCCCTGCGTCAAATAGTCGGCAATCTCCTTTCCAACGCCATCAAATTCGCCTCCCATGAGGTGCACCTGTACTTCCATGTAGAAGCCGCGGGCGAAAACATTTTTTCCCGTTTATGCCTGGGCGTCAAGGACGACGGCCCCGGCATCGCCCCCGAACAGGTGCGGAAGATTTTCCAGGCCTTCACCCGCTTAGACAACGCCAAGGCTACGGATGGTTTCGGCCTCGGACTGGCCATTGCAGGCAAGCTGGCTAATTTGATGGGAGGCGAAATCCGCGTGGAAAGCGCCATTGGAAAGGGCAGTACCTTCATCCTGCGCCTGCCCCTTACTTTGAGTGAAGAGGAACCCGCTCTCGAAAGCAAGCCCCAAACTTCCTTGACCCCGACCTCCCCTACCCCTACAAACAGCCCTGCGGCAACCCTCCATGAGGAAGCGCCGAGGCTGAACCTGCTGTTGGTAGACGACGACCCCGTACAGCTCAAATACGGAACAACCTTGCTGCGTCGCCAAGGGGTGAACGTCGTGGCCTGCCCCAAGGTTTCTCTGGTGTTGGAATTGCTGGCCGCCGGACGTTTCGACCTGCTCATTACCGACATACGCATGCCTGGTGCCGACGGTTACAGCCTTTTGCAAAGCATACGTGGCGCCTCTTTTGAAAAAGCGGCGAGCCTGCCCGTGGTCGCCCTTTCCGCCGGCATGGGCGAAGCACCTTCCGCCTACTTGGAAAAAGGTTTCGCCGCGTATCTGGAAAAACCGCTCAGGGCCGATACCCTACAGGAATTGCTGAACCGGCTCTTCCCCGATAAAGCGAAAGCTGCCCCTTCACTCACGGCTTCGGAGAAGGATCCATCCCATATTCCCGACTTCGGCGCTTTGACTTCTTATGCCGACGGCCCGGAAGAGGCAGCGAACATACTCCGCTCCTTCCGCGAAGAAACGAAGAAGAACCTTGATACCCTGAAGACAGCATTGGCTGCCCAGGACAGGCAAGCCGCTGCGCGTACAGCCCACAAGATGCGCCCGTTAGTCAAACTATTGGGAATAGGAGACTTGGCTGCCTGCCTCGAAGTCATTGAAGCCAATCGAGGCGGGAAAAAGCAATGGATTGCAGACATGGAAAATGCCCTCCGCCAGACGGAAGCCTTGTACGCCCGAATCCCAGCCGCCTGATTGAGGCAGATATAATAAAAAAGCCGGAGAGAGGACTCTCCGGCTAAACGTTCATGAAAATTATCAATTCAAGCTCACGCTTGTGCTGTCGCTTCTGCTTCTGCCGTCTCCTGAATGGACACGTAGGAACGGTCTTCTTTTCCGCGATGGAAGGTAACCACGCCGTCAACCAGCGCGTAAAGGGTATGATCTTTGCCCATGCCCACGTTCTTGCCCGGATGATGCACCGTGCCGCGTTGGCGGACCAATATGTTGCCGGCTTTGGCCAACTGGCCTCCAAAGAGCTTCACGCCTAAACGTTTACTTTCTGATTCGCGGCCGTTTTTCGAACTACCTACACCTTTTTTATGTGCCATTGTCTGTTCCTCCTTTTTAAGCTACGATTTGTTTGATGTTCAATTCGGTAAACTGTTGCCTATGGCCATTCAGCTTGCGATAGTCTTTGCGGCGTTTCTTATGGAAGACGAGCACCTTGTCGCCTTTCACCAGCGGACTGAGCACTTCGCAAACGACCTTGGCTCCCTCTACCGTGGGAACGCCTACCGTAACGCTGCCGTCTTTGTCGACCAGCAGAACCTTTTCAAATTCAAGAACGGCACCACTTTCCGTATTCAGGATGTGGTGTACGAATAGCTTTTTGCCTTCTTCAGCTTTGAATTGCTGTCCGTTAATTTCTACGATTACGTACATCTGTCTTTTTCTATTTTAACAGGTTCATGTTCCGGGGGCGGAGAAGACTTTCCGCTTCCCGCTTGCTTGCCCCTTAGGAATCAGCCGCAAAAGTACAGTTTTTTTTCTCGCCTGCAAATCGTTGCAGGAAAAAACCCCTACCTTTGCGCTCCATTGATTATCAAATGAAAAAATGAAGACGAATTTAAGTTCCCAAATCACGCTTACGCGGATACCCTCAAGGTATTACCGCCCGGAAAACGCCTATGACGAATCCGTATTGACCCGTTTCGAGAAAATCCCCACCCGCATTTTCGAGTCGGCGGCGGAAGGTTCCCGTGTCGTGGCCGAAGAGATAGCCTCCCTTATCCGCGAGAAGGAAAAGACGGGACAGCACTTTGTGATGGCCTTGCCTGGCGGCCGCACTCCCCAGACGGTGTTCAAAGAACTGGTGCGCATGCACAAGGAAGAAGGCCTGAGCTTCCGCCAAGTCGTCGCGTTCAACCTGTACGAATTCTATCCTTTGGCATCAACTGCCTTCAGCAACATGGCCTACCTGAAAGACCTCTTTTTCGACCAAGTGGACATCCTTCCGGAGAATCTCCATTCTCCCGACGGCTTCATGCCCAAGGGCGAGATTTATGATTTCTGCCGCCATTATGAAAAGGCCATGGCCGAGGCCGGCGGCCTTGATTACGTGCTGCTGGGCATTGGCAACACGGGCAACCTCAGCTTTAACAATCCGGGTTCGACAGCCAACTCGGTCACCCGCCTCGTACTGCTTGACAACGATTCGCGCAAGGAAGCTTCGCGCACCGTCAAGTCGATAGACAATATTCCAGAGGGCGTCGTTACCGTCGGCCTTTCGGCCATACTGGCCGCCCGCCACATTCGTCTGCTCGCTTGGGGCGATACCAAGGCGGCCATCATCAAACAGGCCGTGGAAGGAGAAATGACCGACCGCCTGCCCGCCACTTGGTTGCAGAACTGCCCTAATGCCCGCGCCCTGATAGACCTATCGGCCGGCTACCAGCTCACCCGCATCAGCCATCCCTGGCTGGTAGGTAACTGCGAATGGAACAACGCCCTTATCCGCCGCGCTATCGTCTGGCTCTGCCAACGCAGCGGCAAACCTATTCTCAAACTCACCAACCGCGACTATAGCGAGAACGAACTCAACGAGTTGCTCGCCCTTTACGGCTCGGCTTACAACGTGAACATACGCATCTTCAACGACATACAGCACACCATCACCGGATGGCCGGGCGGAAAACCCGACGCTGACGATTCCAACCGTCCCGAAAGGGCCAAACCTTTCCCCAAGAAGATACTCGTCTTCAGCCCACATCCCGACGACGACGTCATCTCCATGGGCGGAACCCTGCGCCGCCTCTGCG
>JAISGW010000096.1 GCA_031262895.1 Tannerella sp.
GAATTCGTTTTCGTGGAACTGCCCAAGTTCCAGCCGAAGACCATCGCCGAGAAGAAGATGGCCGTCTTGTGGCTGCGGTTCCTCACCGAGATAAACACCAGAACGAATGCGGTGCCCCAAGAATTGCTGGACTCTCCGGAAATAAAGGAAGCCCTGGAATATGTGGAAGAGAGCGCCTTCGACGATAAGGCGATGGACGCATACGACCATTATTTGGACGTGATACGCACCCACCGAGGCATATACGGCGACCTGAACAAGGCCGTGGCGGAGGCTGAACAGGCCAAGGCGGAAGCAAAAGCTGAAGTCGAACAGGCCAAGGCGGAAGCTGAGACAAAGATCAGGAAAGCCAAGGCGGAAGCAAAAGCGGAGGTCGAACGTTCCAAGGTGGAGGCTGAAGAAGCCATAGAAGCCAGGAAAGCCATGGAAGAAAGGATGGAGAATACAGCCCGTAAGCTGAAGGAATTAGGCTTGTCACCGGAAGAAATCCGGCAAGCAACCGGCTTTCCGCTTGAAAAAATCAGCAAGCTTAAATAAAGTTGAAGAAAAGCAGTAGGCCGCCCTCTCCTTCCAGCACAAGTCGGAAGCTGCTGCCAAGGGCCTCAATGAGCGTGCCCTGCCACCAGGAGGTAAGCGCCCTATGACAGATGGGCCAGCGCAGACCCTCGGTGTTGAGCTTCAAGTCGGGCGAGAGGGAAAAGATGGAAATCTGCTGCCCCGGCACGGAGGCGAAGACGCCCGAATGCCGCACGGGCAGGAAGCGGCCGTAGTCTGTCCACATCTCCACCCGCTCTAAGAGGAGGGCGTAGTCCAAAAGCAGGGAAATGTTCCCCAAGGTATGGTCTTCGCGCAGGCCGGTGGCACCCAAAATCAAGGCCGAACGGTAACCGGCCGCGCAAGCATAGCGCACGGCCTTAGAGAGGTCGTTCGTTTCCTGCTCGCTTTCACCGTGCAAGCGGTCGGCATAAAGGCCGCGCAAGTCGGCAGGGATGCTGTCCATGTCGCCCACGACAGCCGTCGGCACCAAGCCGCGCTCGTGCAGGGAAGCGACGGCGCCGTCGCAGGCAATCAGCGCCGTCGCATTGCGGAGTTGTTCCAAGGCCTCAGCCGAGGCAGGGAAGCTTCCATTGGCTAAAATCACACAATTCTTCATTATTAATTCTTCATTATTAATTCTCCCTTGCGTTTCCAGTTAAGGTAGCCGATGAGGGAGGCTACCGTATAGCAAAGGTAAAGGAGAAGGGTCGGGTAAAGATGTGCCGCAGCATACATGCCGACGGATACGAAGTCGGCAAGCATCCAAAGCCACCAGCTTTCCAGCAGGCGGCGGGCCGTCATCCAGGTGGCCACGGCGCCGGCCGCCGCCGTGAAGGCGTCGAGAAGAGGCAGTGATTCGTTGGTATGGCGCAACAAGAGATAAAGCATTGCCCAGGCGCCCAGCAGGAGGGCCGCCAGGCCGATGGCGAGGCCGGCCCGCAGACGGCGGTAACGAATGCGGGCGCCCCCATCGGCTTCCTCCGCCGCGCGCCGCCAGGAAAGGAAACCATAGACACTGACAGCGGCATAATAAACCTGCAAACACATTTGGGCATAGATGCGCGTGCCGAAGAACACATAGGCGTAGACCGCCGCGCTGAGGAAGCCGATGAGCCACATCCAGCGGTGCTGCCGTATCTCAAGCAGCAAATAAGCCAGCGAAAGGACTGTGCCGAAGAGTTCCATCAGATTTTAAAACCTAAACGGAACATGAAGTGTATCGGCGCCTGCGTGAAATAGCCGCCGTCCTGGCAACGCTGCCCGCCTTGGATATAGGAATATACCCAGCCGTTGGTTTCGTATTGTTCGTTGAAGAGGTTGTAGACCGTCAGGCCGAGATTAGCCTCGCGCACGAAGCGGGGATGGAAGACGTAGCCGAGGCGCAGGCTATTGACAAAGTAAGGGTCGAGGCTGCGTGCACGGGAAGTAGTATTGTCGAGGTACTGGCGGGCAACGTACTGCGAGGTGAAGTCGGCCGACAAGTCGCGCCAGGTGAAATGGAAGAGGCTGCTGCCCGTCAGGTCGGGCGAGAAGGCGATGTCGGTAGAGCCGAGGAAAAAGGCCTGTTGCCCGCCTGTATCGTCATCGTCCACGTATTCGGTGAAGTTGCGGATACGGTTGCGGCTGAGCGTCAGATTGCCGCTCCAAGAAAGCAGGCGGCAGATGCGCCAGGCGGCGCCCAACTCGAGACCCTCGCGGTCGCTGTCGGGGATGTTGGAGGTGAGCTGCTCGCCGATTTGGCTGATTTTGCCGGTCAGGACGAGCTGGTTCCTGTAATCCATATAATAGAGACCGAGGCTCAGGTGCAGTCCGTCCTTTTGCCAGGAGTAACCCGCCTCGTAGTCGAAGAGGGTTTCGTCGGTGGGGGAAGCGTCGGGGCCGTTGTCAGTGAAATTGTCGCGGTTCGGCTCACGGTGTGCGACGCCGAAGGAGGCGAAAGCGCGGTGCGGGCCACAGGTGTAATCCAGCCCGGCCTTGGGGTTGAAGAAGTTCCAGCGGCGGAGGATATCCAATCCCTTGCCGGCCACGTCGTCGTCGCCGCATATACTGTAACGGAGGCCCCGGTATTGCAGGTCGGCGTAAGCGGAGAGGTGGGGCAGGAAGCGCCAGTTGGCCTTGGCATAGACGCTGCCGTCGAGCTTGCGGCCCGTGTTGCGGTAGTATTCGTAATCGGGGGCGGGCAAGTCGTAGCCGGACTTGGTCCACATCAGGCGGCCGTAATGCGCGCCGACGTAATTGTTCAGGGCACCGCCGAAGGTCAGCGCCAGGGAACCGCCCTTGTAATTGGCCGAAAAGATACCGCCGTAGAAGTCATTGTCCAACCATTTGCGGCGAACGAGGTCGGTAGTCGCCTGCATGCTGCCGTCGGGTGCCGTGTAATCGGGCAGGTTGAAGTCGGCATAAGCCATGCCGCTCTTGTATTCCTCATAATAACCGTCGCCGTGGGTATAATGCAGCGTCAGGTTGGCGTTCCATTGTCGGCCGAAGCGTTGGCTGGCCAGCAGGTGGTAATGTTGCTGCCAATAGTTATCCGTCTGGTTGGGATAGAAGGCGGTCTTCCCCTGGTCGTCGGTGTATTCGCCGCAGTCGTTGTAAGTGCGGTCGCCCGCGGCCAGCTTGGCGGCCGGCACGCCATCCCAGGCCTGGTAGGTGCGTTCGGAGCTGCCAAAGGCACGGAAACGCAGCAGGGTATTGGTGCCGTACCAGGAGGCCTGCCCGTAATACGATTGCATCCGCGCCCAGGCCCGGTCGATGTAGCCGTCGCTGCGGACATCGGAGTAGCGGGCATCAATGGCGAAATGCCCGTCCATCAAGCCGGTGGAGCCGTCGAAGGTATGCTTGAGGGTGCCGTAGGAACCTGCCGAAAGGTCGTACGAAAAGCCGGGCGCAGAGGCGGAAGGCGCCGTCTGCAGGGCCACGGTCGCGCCGAAAGCCGCCGCCCCGTTGGTCGAGGTGCCCACCCCGCGCTGGATTTGCAGGCCGGAAAGCGAGGAGGCGAAATCGGGCATGTTCACCCAAAAGACGTCTTGCGACTCGGCGTCGTTCAGCGGGACGCCGTCGACAGTGATATTGATGCGGTCCTGATCCGTTCCGCGGATGCGGAAGCTGGCATAACCGACGCCCGTACCGGCGTCGGAAGTCATCACTACCGAGGGGGCGGTGGCAATCAGGCTGGGGATACCCTGGCCGTCGTTGCGGCTGCGCAACTCCTCCCTTGAGAGGTTACTGTAAGCTACCGGCGTGGAAGCGCCCACACGAATGGCCGAGACGACGACCTCGTCGAGCTTGACCGGCTTGGTTTGCAAGGAATCGCCCGGCTCGGCCGAGGCATCGGCGGCAACCGCCATCGCAGCAGCCGCCAGACATAACACAGCAGTTTTCATCTGAAAAAACTTTTTTAAGTTACACTTCACGATGAATATGCAGAGGTAAAAAATATGAGAGGAACCTTTCCCTACGTCGGCATTATCCGAATCAGGTTTTACGGGTATTATCTCAGCCTGCGCGCCTAAGGCGCAAGCACCCCTTTCTATTCGGCGGCGAAGTTACGAAAAATGCGATGACTTATAACTCGCAAATAATTCCTACTTTTGAGGCCTATTGAAAACGCAAATTAAATTATGATTTACAGATTCATGATCGTATCCAACGAAGCGGACGACTTCGTGAGAGAAATCCAAATCGATTCGGAAGCCACTTTCCTCGACTTCCACAAAGCCATTCTAAAAGCCGTCAATTACGTGGACGACCAAATGTGCTCTTTCTTTGTCTGCGACGAAGACTGGAACAAGGAAACCGAAATCACCCGGGTGGAAATGGATACTTCTTCCGAAGAAGACAACTATACGATGGAAGCTACCCATCTGGAAGACTTGATAGAGGACGAAGGACAACGCCTGCTTTACGTATTCGACTTCATGACCGAACGCGCCTTTTTCATCGAACTGCGGGAGACCATCCCCAACAAGAGCCTAAAGGAAGCCGTATGCAGCCGTTCCAACGGGAATCCGCCCGCCCAAAACGTGGACTTCGACAAAATGGCCGAAGTGCCCAAAGGAACAACGGAAGAGGCTTTGGGCGAAAACTTCTACGGTGATTCGGAATACGACGAGGACGAATTGGACCACGAGGGCTTCGAAGGCTTGGACAACATCGCCGACGATTACTACGAAGAAAACCGTTATTGAAAGGATTGCTCCTCATATTGACCGGACCGACAGGCGTCGGAAAGACCGAACTCAGTCTGCAACTGGCCGAACGCTTCCACTCTCCTATCCTTTCGGCCGACTCGCGCCAAATATACAAGGACATGTCCATAGGCACGGCCGCCCCTACGCAGGAACAACTGCAGAGGGTGCGGCATTATTTTGTGGGGCAACTCGGCTTGGACGACTATTACAGCGCCGCCGCCTTCGAAGCCGAGGCGCTGGCGCTGATGGACAAGCTGTTCCGCAAGCATGAAGTGCTCCTCCTTTGCGGCGGTTCCATGATGTACCTCGACGCGGTCTGCGGACTTATCGACGAGATACCTTCCGTGAACCCGGAGATACGCAAAGCCCTCTGGCGCCAATACGAGGAAAAAGGATTGGACAGCCTGCTGGAAGAATTGCAGCGTACAGACCCGGGGCATTACGAGCGGGTAGACCGCAAAAACTACAAACGCGTAATCCACGCCCTGGAAATCTGCCGCACGACCGGGCGGCCTTATTCGGACTTCCGCACGAACAGCCGCAAGGAACGACCCTTCCGCATCGCCAAAATCGGGTTGAAAAGGGAAAGGGAAGAATTATACACCCGCATCAACCGCCGCGTAGACGAGATGATGGCTGCAGGGCTGCTCGAAGAAGCGCAGCGGCTCTACCCTTTTCGTCAATTGAACGCGCTTAACACGGTAGGTTATAAGGAAATTTTCCAATACATGGATGGTAAATACACTTTGGACGAGGCCGTTGAAAAAATAAAACGAAACACAAGGGTCTATGCCCGTAAACAGATGACTTGGTTCAAACGCGATCCGCAAATTGCCTGGTTTCACCCTGACAGGGAGAAGGACGCCCTCCTCCTTTATGCGGACAGCTTGCTGTCAAATACCGAAGTTTAGGTCTTCTTCCATGGCTTTTTGGAGTTCGGTGCGCGCAAAGAAGATGCGGCTCTTGACGGTGCCTATGGGCAGGTCCAAGCGTTGGGCTATTTCGTTGTACTTGTATCCGCTCATATACATGGAAAAGACCGCTTTAATCGGACGCGGTAGCTTGTCGACCGCCGCGGATAACTCTCCCAGGCGCACTTTGCTGTCGGCCATGTTGATGCTCGACTCGTCGGGCACATCCAAATTATACACATCGGCTTGCTGGTCGATCGTCGCCTGTTGCTGCACTAACCTGTGGTAATTGTTCACAAAGATATGATGCATGACCGTGAATACCCATCCGGCAAAGTTGGAATTGTCAGTGTACTTTTCTTGGTTGTCAAGTACTTTCAGGCTGGTTTCTTGTACCAAATCTTGGGCGTCAGAGGCATTAGAGGTAAGCTTCAATGCAAAATTCGTCATGATTCCTTGCATGCCCAATAATTTTTTTTGAAATTGCACAGTATTCATCGCTTCAATTTTGTAATGCTTGTCTATAAAGTTTCTTATTCTCACTTGTTAAATTATCCAAATGTAGTAATTGTTTTGTACAGCATACATGCGGGTGGATAAGTTCTTGTCCGAAATAGGAAACTTTAAGTATATAGCCGCTTTTTGGGCTGAACAAAACGAATTATACAAGTATTATGTTTTGGACGTCGATTTAATTATACAACAACTGATTCAATTATTACAATATGAAAGTAAAAATCCAAGGTTTATTCTTCTGCATTTCTTTTCTGCTGTCTGTCTTTTCCGCTTATGGGCATAGCGAGGCAAAGCCGCTGGTCTACCGGATAGATATCCGGGAAGAAATAGACCACAAGTCGCAACTGCAACTCAGCCGCGGTTTGGAGGAAGCCAGGCAATTGGGGGCAAAGGCCGTGCTCCTCTGCCTGAACACCTACGGGGGGCAAGTCGACATGGCCGATTCCATGCGGACGGCCATCCTGTACAGTCCCATTCCCGTGTACGTGTTCGTGGATAACAACGCGGCTTCGGCAGGTGCGCTCATTTCCATAGCCGCCAAGAAGATTTACATGCGCGAGGGCGCCACCATAGGGGCGGCGACCGTAGTGAATCAAACCGGTGCGGCCATGCCCGATAAGTACCAGTCGTACATGCGGGCTATGATGCGGGCCACGGCCGAAGCGCAGGGCAAAGACACGCTGGTGGAAGGGGGCGACACCCTGCTGCGCTGGGTGCGCGACCCGCATCTGGCAGAAGCCATGGTGGACCAGCGCATTGTCATCCCTCATCTGGTAGACTCCACCAAGGTGCTCACCTTGACCGCCAAAGAAGCTGTCAAATGGGGCTACTGCGACGGTATAGCCGAATCGCCCGAGGAAGTCATCACCCGGTTCCTCGGTTTTCACGATTACCAGGAGGCCGTCTTCACGCCCAGCTGGATTGACAATGTGAAAGGCTTCCTGATGAGTCCCTTTCTCCAATCCCTGTTTATTCTCGTCATCATTGGTGGGTTATACTTCGAGTTGCAATCGCCGGGCATAGGCTTCCCGCTCATAGCGGCCGTATTGGCAGCTGTTCTTTACTTCGCCCCGCTGTACATTGACGGCCTGGCACAAAATTGGGAGATACTGATGTTCGTTGGCGGACTGGTGCTTTTGGCGCTGGAATTGTTCGTCATTCCAGGCTTCGGCATCACAGGCATCTGCGGCATCCTGCTGATTGTAGCCGGCCTCTTCTTCAGCTTGCTCAACAATCTGGACTTTGGATTGGAGGGGGTTAGCCGCGCAGCGATCGGACAGGCCTCACTGACCGTCCTCTTTGGCCTTCTCCTGGGATTCGGTCTGACTCTGTGGCTCTCGAACCGTATCGGCCGGAAAGGATTTTTCCGGCGCATCGCCTTGGAAACCGACCTGGAAGACTCCGTATCGGCACCCCTCCATGAAGAACTGGCAGGTTCGTACGGCGTAGCTGCCACTGTGTTGCGTCCTTCCGGCAAAGTGCGCGTGGGCGATGAGGTTTACGACGCGGTTTCCGAATCGGGTTTTATAGAAAAAGGCCGCAAAGTGAAAATCCTGCGTACGGAAAATGCCCAAATATATGTGGTAGATGAGACGGCTTATGAATAAAAGCTCTACCTTTGTTTTTCAAACATAACTTATCAATGGAAAGGAAATTCATCGGTATCATTCCGGCACGCTACGCATCCACCCGTTTCCCGGGTAAGCCTTTGGCCGACTTGGGCGGAAAACCGGTCATTCAGCATGTGTACGAACATGCCAGTTCTGTGCTTGACATGGTTTATGTAGCCACCGACGATACCCGTATTGAAGCGGCCGTCCACGAATTCGGCGGCCGGGTGGTCATGACCTCGCCCGAACATTTCAGCGGTACCGACCGCTGCTGCGAAGCTTACATGCGGGTCGGACGCGGATACAATGTCGTTATCAACATACAAGGCGACGAGCCTTTCGTGCAACCTGAACATATAGAAACGCTAAAAGCTTGCTTCACCGACCCGAACGTGCAAATCGCTACTTTAGTCAAACCGCTCCGTTCCGACGACGACTTTGCCACCACATTGGCCGCCTACAACACGCCGAAGGTGGTCATTAACCGCAACCGCGAAGCCATGTATTTCAGCCGTTCCATCATCCCTTATTTTCGAGGGAAACCGCATACCGAATGGTTAACCAACCACACTTATTACAAGCATATAGGCATGTACGCCTATCGCGGGGACGTTTTGGGCGAAATCACGCTTCTCCCCCAATCGCCATTGGAAATAGCGGAAAGCCTTGAACAGCTGCGTTGGCTGGAAAACGGCTACCACATCAAAGTAGGCTTTACCGAGGTCGAAACCATAGGCATAGATACGCCGGAAGATTTGGAACGGGCGCGCAAACGCTTGGGTTATACTTATTGAAAAGGGCGTCTAAGTATCTTGGACGGGCAAGGTAACGAGGAAATTGCCACCCGCCTCAAGGCTGCCTTGATAGGAAATACTTCCCCTTTGGAATTCGACGAAACGTCGCGTCACAAACATGCTCAAGCCCAAACTGCCGAATTGCCCGTCCTTGTCCACATGCGGATGTTCGGCGGTAAGGAGCTTTTGGCATTCCGCTTCGCTCATGTCCCAATTGTCATTGCGGACAAGGAAGACGACCTTGTCTCCCTCCGCTTCCAAGCGGACGAGGATTTCCCCTTCGTCAGCCCCGAATTGAATCGTACTCAAAAGGAGATTGCGCAAAATGGTTTTCGTCATGTCAATGTCAACCAGGCCCAAGACAGGATGCAGAGGGGTTTCCATGCGCAGGGTGACCCCTTTAAGAGCCGTTATGGGCTGATATACGGATAAGATGGTCTCCAAAAGGCTGCCGATATCAGTCTTTTGCCGGAAAGGACGGAGTTTGCCTTCCTTGAGCTTATTCCACTTCATCAGGTTGTCAAGCAATTGGTAAGTGTCTTCCACGAGGCAATTCATGCGGGTCAGCATCAAAAGGAAATCCTTATTGCCGGTCCCTACCGTCTCCCCTATGTTCAATATTGCCCTTGAAAGCGTCTTGAGCGAACCCAAAGGCCTCCGCAAGTCATGGGAAATAATGGCGTAAAGCATATCATGGGCTTCGAGGGTGTTTTCCAATTCCTGACGCATACGCTCAATCGAATACAATTGGAAAAAATGCGCGATGCGGTTCTTCACATCCTCCTTTTGCAGAGGCTTAAACAAGTATTCTTCCGCACCGAAACGGTAGCCTTTCACAATGGTAGCCATATCGTTCCCCGTCAACAGCAGGATGACGGGGATATGCCTGACGCAAGGTTCTCCTTTCAAGTGGCGAAGCAAGTCAAAGGTTTTGTTCTCCTGGTGTAAGGGCAGATTAAGTAATATCAAATTGGGATGTCGTTCTCCCGCCGCAGCCACTACGTCGGCAGCTTCGGCGGCCGGAAAAAGCAAATAGCCTTCCTCTTTCAGAACCATCTCCAGAAACATGATGTCTGAAGAAGAATCATCTATAAGCAGGATACTATATTCAGCGGCATAGTTTTTCATCTTGATATTATCAATGCCATTACTACTTCGCAAATGTAAGGCATTTATTATGAAGGCGGTCTTTTTCAGTCTTTTATTTCCTCATAGTCCACATATTCCCCCTCATCTTTGGAGATGAGTTTCTTCCGGGGAGTAGTAGAAGAGGCTGCCTTATGTTGCTGTCCGGCCGAGGCAGAATGCCGCTGCGAAGTCTTGTGTTTGGGCGTACCAAAGAAAAGCCGTTTGAACATGCGTGCCACGTTGAAGCCCAGCAGGAGGAGCATCAACACGAACATGACAGCAAGCATAAACAGGAACTTCAGCATTTTTTCTCCTCCTTCTTCCTTTTATAAAATAGGAGCGACAAGAGCAGATACAATAAAATGGTCGCCGCAATGCCCGACAGGCCGCCGAGGGCTATGAAGAAAACAGCGGCCGCCAAAGTGATATAACGCAACTCGTTTCCCTTCCAAGCGATTGACTTGACTTTGAACGAGAACATCGGGCATTCCGACACCAGCAGGAGCGAACTCAGGAAAGCCAGGACAACCAAGGCTAAGGCGAAAGGCCATGAACCGTAAGATGCCACCAGCGGCTGAAGCGTACAAACCAAGGAAGCCCACAACAGGGCGTGCGCCGGGACGGGCAGGCCGAGGAAAGAAGTCGATTGACGCGCGTCGATGTTGAATTTGGCCAGCCGCAAGGCCGAGAAAACCGGGATGAAAAAGGCGAGGTAAGGCAGCAGCGAACCGAGGGCATGGGGCGTCAATCCAGGCTTCATCTCCTCTATCAGGCGAAAGAGCATCATGCCGGGCGCCAGGCCGAAGGCCACTTCGTCGGCCAGGGAATCCAGTTCCTTCCCGATGGGCGAATAGGCGTGGAGCGTACGTGCCGCCAAGCCGTCCATGAAATCGAAACAGGCCGACAAGACGACGGCCCACAAGGCGCCTTCCAGGTTTCCCCGCAAGGCGAGGACAGCGGCCACGCATCCGCAAGCCAGCGAAAGGCAGGTGATCGTGTTGGGTATGTATTTGCGTATAGTCATTCTCTCTTTGACAAACGAGCCAGCGGCGTCTGGTTGCCCGTCACCTTCTGCCCGATTTCTACCAAGACCTCGCT
The DNA here is from genome assembly GCA_031262895.1 of Tannerella sp. Lineage (GTDB taxonomy): Bacteria > Bacteroidota > Bacteroidia > Bacteroidales > Tannerellaceae > JAISGW01. The sequence goes on from JAISGW010000096.1 coordinate 10,785, forward strand.
GTCGGTAGGTATAAACACGTCCACCCGCGAGCCGAACTTGATGAAGCCCATGTGTTCGTCCACATGGCAGGACTCGCCTTCTTTCGCGTAGGTGACGATGCGCCTTGCCACGGCACCCGCTATCTGGCGGGCAAGGATTTCGCGGCCGCCGTTGGTAGTGATGAGCACCGACGCCCGTTCGTTCTCCGTACTGCTTTTGGGGAGATAGGCGGCCATGAAACGGCCGTTATGGTGGGAGACCCGCTTGACCGTCCCGTTCACAGGAAACCAATTGGCATGAACGTTGAAGACCGACATGAAAATGGACACCTGTATGCAGGCCGCGCAAAGGAAATCAGGCTCATCCACTTCCTCTATGGCCACGATGGTACCATCGGCCGGCGAAATGACCAAATTTTCCGAATCGAAAGGATAACGGCGAAAAGGACTGCGGAAGAAATTAAGAACCAGAAAGAAAATAAGCAGCGAGGCGAAAAAGATGAAATAGAACATGGACTTTCCCACAGAGTGGTACAAAACCAAGTTCAGGACAAACAGAAAGGAAAAGAGGGTTAGCAACAAGCCGGTCCCTTCCTTATGTACTTTCATTCTTCGTATCGCCATGCATTTCCTAATAATCGGCTGCAAAAGTATATCTTTTCATTGAATGTAAGACCAACTCATATCAGGAAATGCAAGCGGTTCTGTAAGTTCACCTCGGCCATGCCCCCGTCGATGTCCAGATAAAGAAGATTCATGCGGGGATAACGTTTCTTCAGGCGTTTTTCGATGCCTTTGGCTACAATGTGGTTGGCAATGCAGCCGAAAGGTTGGACGCAGACCACGCGGTCGACGCCGTGGCGGGCGTAACCGGACACCTCGGCCGCTATCATCCAGCCTTCACCGAACTGCTCGGAGAGGTCAAGTATTTCCGAGGCGTATTCGGCCTTGGTGAAGATAGACTCCGTAGGCTCGTACAGGCGGAAGTTGCGGAAGATGCCTTCCACGGCCTCAATGCGGCGGTTGAGGTATTTCAGGAAAAGCGGGTTGAGCAGGCGTTGTAGGCGGCTGTTACGCTCCACGTGGTTGCGGGCGTTCACTTCGCTGTTGACAAAATACTGCATCAGGAAATCGAGGATGGGCGGCGTGGACACCTCCATGCCTCTTGACCGCAGCCATTCAGTGATATGGGCTTGTCCGTAATCGTTGTACTTGACGAAGATTTCGCCTACCAGACCGATACGGGTGAAGTCGCGCTTGTAGATATCCACCTGGTTAAAATCGGCCACCGCCTGTTCGAGCAGCTTCAACAGGCGATGGTAGTCTTTGGCGGCCACGGCTTCTACGCCCCTTTCGATGTAAAAGTCGAACAAAGCCTTGGCATCGCCCTTCGTCTTCTCACGGATAACGAGGCGACTGAACATCTTCTGCAGGGCGTCAGCATAGAGGACGGCATAGATGAGCGTGTTGAGAAACTTCAGGTAAGGGATATGGAAGGCTTCCTGCTCGTTCTGGTAGACATGGCCCGAGGAGACGGCCACAACGGGAATCTTTCCGAAGCCTGCATTTTTCAGGCCGGCCTTTATCTGCGCCAGGTAATTCGTGGCGCGGCATTGGCCGCCGGTCTGCGTGATGGCCACGACGACCTGGTCGAGGTCGTAACGGCCCGATTGCAGGGCCATGATGATGTCGCCAAGGATGAGGATGGAAGGATAGCAGACCTCGTTGTTGCCGTATTCGAGGCCGAGGTCGGCCGAGGCTTTCGAAGATTTGGGGAGGTTTTCCATCTTAAATCCGGCCAGCGAGGCTACTATCGGGATGAAAGGTGAAAGGAAATCGGCGAACCAAGGGACAAGGATGGTCTTCGGCTTGTCCTTCTCCGTATAGGCGACGGCGTAACCCTCGTAAGGGGTGGCCGCTTTGAGAGGCTTGTCGCCCAGCGAACGCAGCGACTCAATGAGCGAACGCAAGCGCAGGCGAATGGAACCGCTGGCCGCTATTTCGTCAATACGCAACACGGTATGGTTCTTCCCGGCTTGGCGCAGGATGTCGCCCGTCTCGTCCATGAAGAAGGAATCCGGGCCGCAACCGAAGGAGTTGAGCTGCACCATCTGCACCTTGCGGGGCAGACGAGCCACCTCCATGGCCGCCGCCACGACGCGGTCGGGGTACGACCATTGGGAGACCATCCGCAGGTGGCGGAACCCTTCGCCTTCCGTTTGCCGGAACAGGTCATCGGTGAACACGTGCACACCCAAGTCAGTGAGTATCTGCCCCACCTTCTGGTGCACCAACGGGTCAGTATGATAGGGTCGGCCGGCCACAATGAAAGCCCATTCGCCTTTGGCGACGGCTTCGTCGAAGTGGCGGCGCTGTTCCTCGCACAAAACGCGAAGATATGTCTTGCGAGCCTCCAAAGCCTTGGCGAAAGCCGTCTTGAAGGTCTCCTTTGATACGCCGAGGCCTGAGAGATAAGCATAAACGGACTTCCGCATAGCTTCTTCCGAATGGAAAGAAATGACAGGTTTGTCGAAGGGGATGCCGAAGCGTTCCTCCGGATCAATGGACGAGCGTATCACATCCGGATAACCGCTCACTACAGGACAGTTGAAAGAGTTCGTAGCTCCCGCAAACTCCTTTTCCTCCTTCGGTACAATGGGGTAGAATATACGGTCGACGCCCATCTCCGCCAAAGCGAGGATATGTCCGTGCACTAACTTGGCTGGGAAACAGATATTATCGGACATCACGCTGCCCACGCCCTTGCGGAACAGCGGGTAGGTACTCTCCGGCGAAAGGACGACGCGGAAGCCGCAGTCCGTGAAAAGCGCTTGCCAAAAGGGAAAGTTCTCGTACATGTTCAATACCCTCGGCAGGCCGATTACGAGGGTGGAGGGTGAAGCGTGAAGCGTGAAGTTAGGCGTAAAGAGCAGCTTGTATTTTAAGTCGAAGCCGTTAAAGCGCGGCGCCGCTTTTTTGCCTTTGGAGGAGAAGACCTTCTCGCATTTGTTACCCGCATAGCAGGCATTACCGTTGGCAAAACGGAAACGCAACACGGCGCATTGGTTGGTGCAGCCCTTGCAATGCAGTTCTTTGGTCTCGACCGATTCCATATCGGGAATGTCGGCCTCCGAGGCAAAGCCGGCCGGGCGTTCGCCTTCCGTCCATTGGCGGCGGGCATATAGTGCCGCCCCGAAGGCGCCCATCAATTCGGGGTGGTCGGTCGAGCTGACCTGCTTGCCCGAGAGCAGTTCCAGGGCACGGTAGACAGCATCGTTACGGAAAGTGCCGCCCTGCACGACGATATGCTCGCCGAGCCGCTTGAGGTTCGACATCTTCAGCACCTTGAACAGGCAATTCTTCATCACCGAATAGGCCAGCCCCGCCGAGATATTGCCGAGGCCGGCATCCTCGCGCAGCGATTGTTTCACCTTGGAGTTCATGAATACGGTGCAGCGCGAACCCAAGTCGGAGG
>JAISGW010000004.1 GCA_031262895.1 Tannerella sp.
GATAACCGGTTCCTTCTCCGCCAGTTCGAAATACTTTTTCTGGTGAGTCCTAAATTCTCTGGTAGTGATAATCTGCATAAGCGTCCTTTTTTTGCAAAGGTAACGCTTCCTCTAATATATCAAGGAAATTTCAACTAAGAGGGCTAAAAGTGCCTTTGCACGCATGTAACGCGGTTTCAAGACGGCTTGAAGTGCCTTTACACGCGTGTAACGGACTTTCAAGACGGCTTGAAATGCCTTTGCACACGTGTAATGCGGTTTCAAGACGGCTTGAAGTGCCTTTGCACGCATGTAACGGGCTTTCAAGACCTCTGAAAATGCCTTTACATCCGTCGGGAGGCAGAGAATTACCCTAAACAGGGTATAAAGTCGGAAAGAAAATAGCTATTTCATGGAATTGTGCGCCCTTTTGGCCTCCGCTACCTTTGCCGCCGAAAAATGAAACATAAAACAAGAGATATGAAGTATTTATTTTTGGCGGGTTTGCTTCCCCTGCTGCCGATGACGGCCAAGGCCGACGAAGAGAAAAAAGAGGAAAGGAACAAGGGCTTTACCTTTGGCGCCTCGTACGTGGGCGACCTGGTCGGCAATTTCGCGGGCGGCATTCGCCGGGGCACGGCGTATATGGGTCTGGCCAACCTGACGCTCGACCTCAACACCGAACAGGCCGGCTGGTGGCGGGGCGGCGAGTTCTTCGTCAAAGGCGGCAATTCGCACGGCGAGGAAGCCTCGGCGCAGCTCATCGGCGACTTCCAAGTGGCCTCCAACATCGAGGCGGGCAATCACACCTTTCTTTATGAACTCTGGTACAAGCAGCGCTTCGGACGTTTCACCCTCACTGCCGGCCTGCAGGACATGAACGTGGACTATGCCGCCAGCGAGGGAGGCGCCCTGTTCAACAACAGCTATTTCGGCATCCATTCGGTCTGCGCCGCCAACATCACGCCGCCCATTTACCCCTTGACCGCCCTCGGAGCCAGCCTCCGCTGGGACATCTCCCGCGACTTCGTCTGGCAGGCCGCCGTCTACGACGGGCGCCCTGACGATTTCAGCTACAACCCCTATAACGTGAAATGGTCGCTCAGCGCCCGCCAAGGCTACCTTGGCGTCACCGAAGGGCAATGGAACCACAGCCTCGTGCACGGGCAGGAAGGTGCTTACAAGCTGGGCGCCTATTACCGCCGCTCGGACATGGACAAGGTGCGTAGGGATTACGGCTTTTACCTGGTAGCCGACCAGGGCCTCAGCGAACGGCTCTCGCTCTTCGTGCAGGCCGGCCTCAGCCCCAAGAGCCGTGACAACCATTACCGCTGCATAGGCGGCGGCTTGAATTACAAAAACTTCAGCAGCCGGCGGCCCGACGACAGGTTCGGCTTCGCCTTCAACCACGCCTGTTTCGTGGACAATCCCGCCGGCGACGAGACGGTCTTCGAAGCCATCTACCACCTGCAAGTGACCGAAAATATCTACCTTCGCCCCGATATTCAGTATATCATCCATCCGGCAGGCACGGGTGAGCCGCTGAACAACGCCTTGGTCGGCATCCTACGCTTCGGCCTTGACTTCTAAAAATGAAAAAAGATGCATACATCCTCAATGAATAGAATGGACAAGCTTTCCCATCTGAGCAACGGCCAAGAGGGAGTGATTGTCAAGGTGCTCGGCCACGGCGCCTTCCGCAAGCGCATCACGGAGATGGGCTTCGTACGCGGCAAGAAGGTGACCGTCATCAAAAGCGCCCCCCTGCAAGACCCCATCGAGTATGAGGTGATGGGCTACAAAGTCTCGCTCCGTCACAGCGAAGCCGAATTGGTGGAAGTGGTGCCCACGGAAGAGGCGGAAGCCCTGGCCGACGAGAACCCCTTCAAAGGCGTCTTCGCCTACAACGAGCCTTCCGCCGTCGCCCTCGAAAAGGGCCGCCTGATCAACGTGGCCCTGGTGGGCAACCCCAACAGCGGCAAGACGACCCTCTTCAACTGCGCCTCAGGCTCGCACGAAAGGGTGGGCAATTACAGCGGCGTGACCGTCGACGCCAAAGAGGCCCGCCTGAAAAAGAACGGCTATACCTTCAACTTAGTCGACCTGCCCGGCACCTACTCCATCACCGAATATTCGCCCGAAGAGCTTTATGTCAGAAAACATATCATGGAGAAAATGCCCGACATCGTGGTCAACGTCATCGACGCCTCCAACCTCGAACGGAACATGTTCCTCACCACCCAGCTCATCGACATGAACATCAAGGTTGTCATCGCCCTGAACATGTACGACGAGCTAGAAAAGAAAGGCATCCGTTTCGACTACCAAAGCCTCGGCCGGATGCTGGGCATCCCCATCGTACCGACGGTGGCCTCCAAAGGCAAAGGCATAGACGAACTCTTCGCCAAGCTCATCGACGTGTACGAGGACCGCGACGCCGACGTCCGACACATCCACATCAACTACGGGCAAAGCATAGAAGACGCCATCGGGCGGCTACAGGCCGAAATATGGAAGAATCCCAGCATCACCGACCATTATTCCTCGCGCTACATCGCTATCAAACTGCTTGAGGACGACCACCACACCCAGGACGACCTGCGCGCCTGCCCGAATTTCGAGCAGATAAAAAGCCTCGCCGAACGCGAGAGGGTCGGCTTGGAAAGAGAATACGGCGAGAAGTCGGAGACCGTCATTGCCGACGCCAAATACGGCTTCATCGACGGAGCCTTGAAGGAGACCCGCCCCCTACCAGAAACCGAGACCTCCGCACCGCGCAAAGTGCGCGAACTCGACGACCTGCTTACCCACCGCCTCTGGGGTTTTCCTATTTTCCTTTTTTTCATGTGGGGCATGTTTCAGGCGACCTTCTCACTGGGGCAATACCCGATGGATTGGATCAATGACGGCGTAAAAGCCCTAAGCCATTGGCTGCTGAGGGTGATGGCGCCGGGTCCCCTGCGCGACATGCTGGTCGACGGTGCCATCGGCGGCGTGGGCAGTGTCATCGTCTTCCTCCCCAACATCCTTATCCTGTTCTTCTTCATCTCCGTCATGGAAGACACGGGCTACATGGCCCGGGCCGCCTTCATGATGGACAGGCTGATGCACAAGATGGGCTTGCACGGGAAATCCTTCATCCCCTTGGTGATGGGCTTCGGTTGCAACGTACCGGCCATCATGGCCACCCGTACGCTCGAGAACCGCAAAGACCGCATCCTGACGATGCTCATCACGCCTTTCATGTCGTGCAGCGCCCGTCTGCCGGTCTACGTGCTGATGGTCTCGGCCTTTTTCCCTGCCCGGCAAGGGCTGGTGCTCTTCTCCATTTACATGATAGGTATCGTGGTCGCCATACTGGCCGCCATGATTATGAGCAAGACCATCTTTGCCAAGAAGGAAGCGCCCTTCGTCATGGAATTGCCTCCCTACCGCATCCCCACGCTGCGCAGTACGGGCTTGCACACTTGGCATAAGGGGCAGCAATACCTCAAGAAGATGGGCACCATCATCCTGACGGCCTCCATTCTGATTTGGGCACTGGGCTACTTTCCCCGTCCGACAGCCGCAGAAGAGACCTTGGCCGGCAACAACGTGAACAAGGAAGCGGCCCTGCACCAGGAAAGCTCCTACATCGGAAGGCTGGGGCATTTCATCGAACCGGTCATTCGCCCGCTGGGCTTCGACTGGAAGATGGGCGTCAGCATCTTGAGCGGTGTCGGGGCTAAGGAAATCGTCGTCAGCACCATGGGCGTGCTCTACCAAGCCGGCGAAGACGCCGACGAAAATTCCTCCTCACTCATCAGCACACTCCAACATCAGGCCGGATATACCCCGCTTACGGCCTACGGCTTCATGCTATTCGTGCTGCTTTACTTCCCCTGCATCGCAGCCATCGCAGCCATCAAGAAGGAAGCCGGCTGGCGATGGGCCGTGTTCACCATGTGCTATACGACGGCCATCGCCTGGGTGGTTGCCTTTGTCGTTCACCTCTTTGCCTGAGTCATGCAAATCTGGATTGTCTACATCATTATTGGTATAGCCGTCGCATACCTTGCCTACACGGCAGTAAAACGGCTCTTCCCCCGCTTGCGGCGGAAGCCTTCACAAGGGGGCAAGAAAGCCGGTAGCCAAAGCGATTGCTTGGATTGCGGTTGCGAAGGATGCAGCTTGCGGGACTGTTGCCGCAAAAAATGAATCGCGGACTTGCGGGTAAGTAGAAAATACTTACCTTTGCCCCGCTTTCGTTAGGAGGCCCAGATGGCGGAATAGGTAGACGCGCTGGTCTCAAACACCAGTGGATTTAACTCCATGCCGGTTCGATCCCGGCTCTGGGTACCACAAAACCCCTGATAATCACTGATTATCAGGGGTTTCTGCTTTCATAAGGCGTACTAAAAGTGTACTGTTTGACGAAAAGAATAACAAGGAGTACTTTGCCGTTTGCCCAGACCTACTTTTATGAATTATTAAGCGTTTGCCTTCCTTTAATCGTTTTTATTAACTGAATGGCTATATTTGTGGTCAAATGAAACAGGAACACTATGACGGCAACGGAGAAAGCGACTATTGCGGGCATACAAAATGCGCTCAACTATTTCGTCGAGGATGATTATAAAAGGGAAGTGGACTGTCTTTCCATGATAATAGACCGCATGTATGATGAGAATGACAAAATACAGCGCGTCAAATCTGAGCTTGACACTGCCCTATTACACTTTGGAAATCTTTACGAAAGCGATTATTGGGTATTGGCGCCACTTAAAGACTACGCCTATAGCGACAACTCCCTACTTGACAGTATGTGCCTTGATACGTTGCAGCCCGATGAGCGAGAAAAGTATTTCAACTTTAATGCAGTCATTGACCCCAAATTTGAATTTGAATCATATAGTTGGAATCTACCATGCTTCTATTCCATTAAGGAGTTCCTCTTTTTATACAGGTTTTTGGATTATCTCCGCCACCTTCTATCCCGCTTGGAAGTCCGCTCTGTCTCCTCTCCTAAGCGTACGCTCGAATCACGATTGGATGCAACTCAAATCGGAATGTTAACCGAGTGCCTAAACTGCAACCATGTCTTTGTGGTAAATATTACCGTTGAAGATTTGACCGACTTTTTTAGCTGTTCACTCGTAGAGCCGCTGAAAGTGGCTCGTGCAAAGAACAAACTTATAGTCTATGCCCTGTGGCAACTTGAGTGCCGAAACCTTATTACTTTGGAATGGCAGGCAGTATGTGCCCGCGAGAAATTACTACAGTCGTTTTCAGGAAATATTCTGTCTCAAAACAACCTGTCCTCCAGCTTATATCAAGCCAAAGAATTGCCTCCGAAAGGCTCAGAAATCATAGACAGCTACATCAAGCAAATGAAAAAAGCTTGAGAATAGATTGAGACCTCAAGCATTCTCAAGGCCTCACCCGAACACAGCGCCTTAGCTTTGCCCTCGTAATTGATTGCAAGATAACGGAGGGCATGCACTCCATTTGTTTAATTATCACTTTAATAACATGGAGAAAAGTATTGAAACACGAGTCTCAGAACTCGAACAAATGTTGTTTATGACGAAGGATATCTTCAGCTTTGAAGAGGCCAGTCGTTTTCTCAATCTCTCGAAGAGCTATCTGTATAAGCTGACTTCAGGTAATCTTATTCCGCATTATAAGCCGCAAGGCAAGATGCTCTACTTCGAAAAGGCCGAATTGGAAACTTGGCTGCGGCAGAACCCAGTGAAGACACAACAACAGATTGCACAGGAGGCA
>JAISGW010000033.1 GCA_031262895.1 Tannerella sp.
GGAAATCTGATGCTTGGACAGGTTGTATACCACGACATCGGAAGCCTTGTCGAACACTTCGATACGGTTGGGGTCGTTCTGGTGAAAGGCTTGTTTGGTGCTGTTGACCGAGAAGGCCACGTAGCGTCCGGAGGGATGCCAGGAGGGATAGACCAAGGCCGAAATCGTTTGCGGGGTCTTGGTGTTGAGCTTTTCTATGCGGCCGCTGTCGATGAGCATGGTGCCCGCGTACAAAGCACGGGTATGGAAAATCATCCGTTGCGGGTCTTGCATGCAAAAGGAATGGCAGTTCATGCAGTTCTTGCCCGTCTGCGTGTTCTCAAGGATGGGCGTTTGGCGGTAGTTTTCCAAATCGCGCTGGTAAATGCCCATGCGGTTCCAGAGTTCGTAGCCCGGCTCAATGAGGCGGTAGGCTAAGTAAGGGTCTACGGGTTCCTTGGCGATGTGAAAGTAAAAGGGCGCGTAGGCGAGCCATCCGCCCTGTTGGGTCAGGACACGGACGACGATGGAGTCGCCTGCGGCTCGGGCGGCCATTTTCTTCCAGGCTCTGCGGGGAAGGCGGAACTGTCCGTCGCGGGCCTGTACGCTCCATTGCTTCCCTTTTGCCGAGAAGACGGCCCAGGCCGCCCCTGCGGAATCGCGGAGGGCGAAGTCGGGTGGGGCGATGTTGGGCGGGAAGGTGGCGCCCGCGTAATCGGGGAAGATACGCGGCTGCCTGTCGGTATGGGAGGTGGCTTCGGGCAATTGCCCGCAGGCGCAGAGGGAGAGAAGGATTGCGACTATGATAAGGGATAATCTGTCATGCATGATTCATTTCTTGAAGAGATAATAATACCAGAAGGTGTTGCCGAAGGCATGGACGAGCAGACCGGGTATGGCGGCGCCTTGCCCGCTGTGCTTGAGGGAGAGCATCTGCCGCTTGAAGTCGAGGAAGCGGGCAACCACTTCTTTCGAGACGCCGTAGCGCCGCCAGTAGGCCGGGTCGTTTTCGGCCACTAAGATGACGGCCTCCTGGAAGCAGACGGGCAGGGCAGGGAGTTGCGGCTTGCCGTACCAGGTTTCGATGAGCGACTTGAACCGCCCCATGTCCTTGCCGAGCAGGTAGAAGGCACCCGCGTAGACAAGGGAGCGGCGGTCGGAAGGGTGTTCGGCCGACATCTTCACCAAGTCGCTGTCGATGCCGTCAACGAAGGACAGCTCGTCGACCTTGGGCAAAGCCCGCCGTTTGGCGCCCAGCAGGGAGTCGGCCTCCACCGCCGCGTCATTATAAAGGAAGCGCCGATGTGCCGCCGCCCATTGCCGGTAGCCCCAGGTGTTCGACAGGAGGCGGAGGTATTTGTCGGCCACGGGATAGGCGCCGAAGATAAGATTCGTCTCTACCAAGCGCTTCAGGATGCGGGGGGTGCCCTCGCCGAGGGTGCTGACGTTGGCCTCGAAAGCCATCTGCTGGGCCGGGCCGGTCAAATCCATGGCGAAGTAAATGTCGCTAAGCAACATGCTGATGAACTCCGTCTTGTTCCAGCCCGGCATCCATCCTTCCACGCCGTGCTGGTCGTAGTCGAAGAGCCGGTCGGCGAAGCGGCCGGTCTCCATCAAGGCCAGGTTGGTATAAGCCAGATAAACGTAGTTGTGCTGCGGCCCGCCCGTCTGTTCGAGGATGCGCTGCCATTGGCCGTTGCGGCTGAAGTAGTCGAATTCCTTGGCCTTCTCCTGCGAGACGTCGCGCCAATGGCGCAGGCTCCAAGCGCCGAAAACGAGGACGAACAGGCAAGCGCCCGCGAGGGGCAAGCGTCGACGCCAGGCTTTGGTCGCCTTGAGGGCGGCTTCTTCACGCCGGCAGAGGATGGCCGTGGCCTCGGCTGCCAAAAGGAGCGGCCAGACCGCGTAGACGTAAGGGCGGGGAGCCAGCGAGAAATGATAGTAGGCGTCGGGCAGGAAAGCGAAGCGATACTCAGGCGCCCATACCAAGCGGACGGCCAGCCAGCCGAGCAGGAGGGCTTCGAGCGGCAAGAGCAGAGCCCAAAAGCGACGGGCCGCCAACGCTTCATAAAGGGCAGCGGCCAAAGCGTATAACAGGTAGACCGGTCCGCCTAAGTAATAAAGCAGTGGCACCAGCAGGATATGCAGGCAGAGGCGCAGGTTGCCGCGCCTGACGAACCCGGCTCCCCACAGCGCCGCCGTTGCCAGCAGAAAAGCCACCGTCCCGGCCGGGAGGTAGTTCATGTCAAGATGGCAGAAGAGTAGGGGGACGACGGGAATAAGCGCCAAGGCCGCGCAATAAGACGGACTTTCGGGATAGAGCCTTCTCAGGAAAAGCCAGACCAACCAGGCCGCCAAGACTAACCAGGCTGCCGTGACGGCCGCTCCCGTGTAAGGAAGCAGGAAAAATTGGACGAGATATTCCGATACGACTTTGGCCGCCCCGCCCGGCTGGCTGAGGCAGCCGGAAAGGTAAGCTCCCGTCTCCTGGAAAAACTGGTTCTGCTCCACATAATAGAAATGATAAGCTGCCGTCTTTTCCAGAAAAGCAAAGGCCGCCGCAAAGAGCGCGACGAAAAACAAGAGGTAGGGGATTTGTTTCTTCATGGAATCCTTTTCGAGTTATGAATTATGAGTTATGAGTTATGAGTTGGGCCTTTGTCACCTGACAAAGTGCCGTTGCATACATGTAACGCGGTTTTGTCACCCGGCATAAGTCCATTGCACGCATGTAACGCGGTTTTGTCACCCGACATAAGTCCATTGCACGCATGTAACGCGGTTTTGTCACCTGACATAAGTCCATTGCACGCATGTAATGCGGTTTTGTCACCCGGTTTTGTGATTTCATGACCTCTACGAGCAAATTCCCCATTTTTAATTCTTAATTATCAGAAGGGTTTATATCCTGAGGCGGCCAGTATGCCTTGGGCGTCGTTATCGTGCATCAGGGCTTCGGGACTGCTCCCCGTCTTTTCCATATAACGTTTGACGATTTGCCAGCCGAACCAAACACCCAGGTTGCCGGGGACACCTTCTGCCAGGAAAGTGGAGGGCGCCGGGTCGAAATATCGGGCGGTAGTCAGCCGATCGGGCTTGTAGAGTTGCTTGCGCTCGAGGAGGGTCTTCCACAGCAGGCCTTCCTGCTTGCGGCAGGCCGCATATTCCTCCTTTGTGTAGCCCATCAGCAACTCAGGGGGCGTGTCGGGCAGTGCCTGCGCGAGCAGGTATTTGATTTTCCCCTCGTAAATCATGCGGTCGAGCAGCACGTCCTCTTTTCCTTGGAAAGGGAAGACGGTCATCAGCCAGCCGGCCAGGAAGTCAGGCACGATACGCTCCTTTTGCATGGCCTCGCGTTGGTAAGCGTAGAAATATTCGCGGTAGAGGGGATATTCCTTCCCCATGTATTTGTCTATCGAAAGAGAGAGCAGGTTGCCCGAGCTGAGGAGGTTCTGCCCCAGGCCGGAGACGTGCAGGTAAAGCTGCGGCATGGCCATGCCCGGGAAGCAGCGCTTCAGGTAAGCGAAGCCGTTGCCCAAACCTTGCTCAATGGCGGGGATGGAGTCGTATTGTGCCACGGCTTCGCGGTAAAGCTTGTGCAGCGTAGGTTCCGAATAGTAGCGGACGAGTTTCTTGAAGAAGTCCGGCCGTTGGGTCGACGGCTCGTCGAGCACCCCTTTGCCGAGCAGTTCCGTCATTTGGGGGTAATTTTTCAAGAGGGCGGCCTCGGCTTGGGGGCTGTCGTTCTCCACCAGATGCAGTACGGCCTTGTCGAAGCGTGCCACCCGCAGGGGCGGCGCCGAGTTTTTTTGTCCGCGGCAGGCGTTGCAGAGGGGCAGCAGGAAGGCGGCCATCAGCCATAGGGTTATATCAGCTCTTGTTTTCATTGCCACAAAGTTAATCAGAATATCAGGAAATATGATTCCTTCGCCAAGCGGATACTCCACTTGGGAATGCGGCTTCGCGCGCTTGGAAACTCATAACTCATAATTCATAACTTATAACTTATTCGTACGTTTGCACAATTTCTCGGGAAATATGAAGACAAGACAACTCGAATTAATCCGAAACGACGCATGGCTGACTCCCTACGAGGCGGCCATCTGCGGGCGACACGAAAGTTTCCTTTCCAAAGAAAGGGAGTTGACTGGGAACGGCCGCCAGTCCCTTAGCGACTTCGCTTCGGGCTATTTGTACTTCGGCCTGCAAAAAACGGCCGAAGGCTGGGTCTTCCGCGAATGGGCACCAAACGCGACGGCCATTTACCTCATCGGCGATTTCAACGGCTGGAAAAAGGATGAGGCCTACCGGCTTGCCCGTTTGGAAAACGGCGTCTGGGAAGTCCGTTTGGAAAACGGCAAGATGCGCCATGGCGACCTGTATAAACTTTGGATGGAATGGCCCGGAGGTGCCGGCGAACGTATCCCGGCTTGGGTAAAACGCGTCGTGCAAGACGCGCATACCGCCATCTTCAGCGCACAGGTCTGGAATCCGCAACAGCCTTATGTGTTCAAAGCGGACGACTTCCATCCCGACACTTCCCCCTTGCTGATTTACGAATGCCATATCGGCATGGCCACTTCGGAAGAAAAAGTGGGCAGCTACGCGGAATTTCGCCGGGAAGTCCTGCCGCGCATCGTACGCGACGGCTACAATGCCATCCAAATCATGGCTATCCAGGAACATCCTTATTATGGTTCCTTCGGCTACCATGTGAGCAGCTTTTTCGCCGCCTCTTCCCGTTTCGGAACGCCCGACGAATTGAAGGAACTGATAGACGAAGCGCACAGGATGGGGTTGGCTGTCATCATGGACATCGTGCACAGCCACGCCGTGAAAAACGAGGTGGAAGGCTTGGGACGTTTCGACGGTTCCTACACGCAATACTTCTATCCGGGTGAACGTCGTGAACACCCGGCTTGGGACTCTCTTTGCTTTGACTACGGTAAAAACGAGGTTTTACACTTCTTGCTCTCCAACTGCAAGTTTTGGCTCGACGAATACCGTTTTGACGGTTTCCGTTTCGACGGCGTCACCTCCATGCTTTATTATAGCCACGGGTTGGGCGAATCTTTTGCCAATTACGGAGACTATTACAACGGGCATGAAGACGATAATGCCATCACCTACCTCACCTTGGCCAATAAGCTGATACACGAATTCAAACCGCAAGCCATCACCATAGCCGAGGAGGTGAGCGGCATGCCCGGCCTGGCCGTCAAACCCGAAGACGGCGGTTATGGCTTCGACTACCGCATGGCCATGAACATCCCGGATTACTGGATAAAGACCATCAAGGAACGTCGGGACGAGGACTGGCATCCTTCTTCCATTTGGTGGGAAACGACCAACCGGCGCGCCGATGAAAAAACCATCAGTTACGCCGAAAGTCACGACCAGGCGCTGGTGGGCGATAAAACCATCATCTTCCGCCTTATCGACGCGGATATGTACTGGCACATGCAAAAGGACGACCGCAATTTCCGGGTCGAACGGGGCATGGCTCTGCATAAGATGATACGCTTGGTAACTGCCACGACTATCAATGGCGGTTACCTTAACTTTATGGGCAACGAATTCGGACATCCCGAATGGATAGACTTTCCCCGCGAAGGCAACGGCTGGTCTTATAAATACGCCCGTCGCCAATGGCATTTGGTGGATAACCCGAATTTGAAATATCATTACCTCGGCGATTTCGACCGTGAAATGATGGCTTTCATCCGCAGTGTCCCCTGTTTTCAATCCTTGCCCCTGCAAAAGATATGGGACAGCGACGCCGACCAAATCTTAGCTTATATGCGGGGAAGATACCTCTTCGCCTTCAATTTCAATCCGACCCGCTCTTATGCGGGCTATGGTTTGCTGGCACCTTCGGGACTTTATCAGGTACGACTTAATACCGACGCGAAATGTTTCGGAGGTTTCGGACTGGCCGACGATAAGGTCGAACATGCCACCTTGCCTGATACTTTATACACGTCGGAAGGTAAAGGATGGCTTAAATTGTATTTGCCTGCCCGCAGTGCCGTTGTATTAGAAAAAGCAAATAAATAAACAATCAAATAACAATATGGAAGACTTATATCCAATGACATTTAAACCCATCCTTAAAAAGATGATATGGGGTGGAAATGCCTTATGTCCGTTCAAGGGCATTACCCCCGTAGAAGAAGGAGTGGGTGAAAGCTGGGAAATCTCAGATGTAAAAGATAATTGTTCAATTATAGACAATGGCTTTTTAAATGGAAAAAGCATAGATGAAGTCATCAAAACTTACGGGGCGAGCCTTTTAGGAAAAAGCACGATGGAGCGTACCGGTGAGACCTTTCCCCTGCTGATAAAATTCATTGACGCCCATGACAACCTGTCCATCCAAGTACATCCCAACGATCAGTTGGCATGGCAGCGGCACCATTCCTTCGGTAAGACGGAGATGTGGTACGTCATCAAGGCTGCTCCCGGAGCCGCGCTATACAGCGGCTTTTCCAAGCAAATTGACCCGGAAGAATATGTGCAACGGGTAGCCGACAA
Source organism: Tannerella sp. (assembly GCA_031262895.1). Classification (GTDB taxonomy): domain Bacteria; phylum Bacteroidota; class Bacteroidia; order Bacteroidales; family Tannerellaceae; genus JAISGW01. Next base: position 6,514 of record JAISGW010000033.1, read on the forward strand.
CAGTTTCATGGAGGTGCTCCAGCGCTATGAAGTACATGCGGGCGATGCCTTCTTCCTGCCCGCCGGCCGTGTCCATGCCATTGGGGCCGGTTGTTTTATCGCCGAAATCCAGCAAACCAGTAACATCACTTATCGCATCTACGACTATAACCGGCGCGACGCCAACGGAAAGGGTAGGGAACTGCATACCGAACTGGCCAAAGATGCCATTGACTATACCATATATAAAGATTATCGCAGCCATTATACTCCTCAGAAGAATGCCTCCGTCGAATTGGCCGGTTGCAAATACTTTACCACCAATTTACTTGACTTGGACAAAGGGGAAGCCCGCTTCCATGCCTTGAAGAAATGCACGGATTCCTTCGTCATTTATCTTTGCCTTGAAGGCTACGTGCAAATGCGCGACGAGAATGTGCTTCATGACCCGATTATGCTGCACCAGGGGCAAACCCTGCTTTTCCCGGCCACGACGCAAGAAGTCTTCATGGCGCCCCTACCGGCCTGCAAACTTTTGGAAGTCTATATCCCTAAGGTCTGATTATTTCCTTACCTTTGCTTTCGCTTTTTACAAGCGATAAGATATGGAAGAAGAAAACGAAGACATATTAGAGCGCTTTCGTCATGCCTTTGACGTAGAGGGAGGACAATTCCACGTGGTGGAATATAGCGTACCCATTGACGTGCAGATGGAATATTTCAAGTATTCGGAACAAATGCGGAAAAATAACATCCATGTGGCCGACAATGAGTATGAGGAATCCCGGGCGAACCTTTGGGACGCCACGCTCTCGCCCACGCGCCGGAAGCATATCCTTTCCGCCTTGGCTCTGACCAACAACGTGAAGGCTTACCGCTTGTTGGAAGCCTATGTCAAGCAAGCCGAACCGGATCCGGAAATCGTGGAATGGGCACAGATGGCACTGATGGAAAGCCGAATCATGATGGAGTCGGAACTGCTTGAAGAAAAACAGATATACATCTCTACGGGCCTGGGCGGCAAGGGCGACAAATTGCGCTTCTTCGTCTTACTGTTGGCCAACGGCGGGCAAGTTTTTAAAGACTACCAAAAGCAAATCGTGGAACGCGAATTCAACTATGCCCTTTCCAAGCAAAACAGCGAAATTGAACGCATCGCCATGCATGACCTTTACATCGAAATGGTCTTGCTCATTCCCATGCGCTACGATATCAAGTCCATCCTTTCTAATGTCATCTCCGAATGCAATCAGTACGGGGAATTCATAGCCGATGAAGTAACCATCACGAATGTGAAAGAATTGTCCGAAACCGAAATAGACGAAGTCCTCAAACATTACCATGAAAGTAGCAAACACACTCAAGCAAGTCGTTAAATACGGCTTTGTTGGCATGTTGAACACACTGATTACCTTTATTGTTTATGTGGTCTTGACGAAGGCATTGGCTTGTCCTACCGGCTTGTCCAATTTTGCAGGCTATGCCGCCGGTTTGATCAACAGCTATCTATGGAACAGGCAATGGACCTTCCATTATAACGGCAGTTGGCTGGGTTCGGCCCTGCGCTTCTTCGGCACCTTCGGCATCTGCTACCTGTTGCAATTAGGCTTCGTCGTTTACCTGAACCATACGCTCAACTGGGGATTCCGATTGGGGAATATCGCCGTCAGCGCCGACCAATGCAATTTCGTCATCGGCATGATACTCTATAATATCCTTTTCTTCACACTCAGTAAATTCTTCACCTTCAAGGAGCAGAAAGCATGAAATCCTTGGCCGTCATTATTCCCTGTTTCAATGAAGAAGAAGTCATCCGCGAATCTTACCGGCGTACCAAGGCCGTGCTGGAAACGCTGCCGAACCCTGCGGAACTCATTTATGTGAACGACGGCAGCACCGACCGCACCCGCAGCATCCTCGACGAATTGGCCGCCAAAGACCCGAAACTGCACCTGATTCATTTCTCGCGCAATTTCGGACACCAGCCCGCTGTAACGGCCGGCATACACCATTGCCATACCGACTTGGCCATCATCATGGACGCCGACCTGCAAGACCCGCCCGAACTCATCCCCGACATCCTCGCCCTGCAGGAAAAAGAGGCAGCCAATGTCGTTTATTGCGTGCGACGCTCGCGCGAAGGCGATTCCTTCTTCAAACGTTCTACCGCCAAGATGTTCTACCGCACGATGAACTCCATGAGCGAGGTCAAGTTTCCGCTTGACACCGGCGACTTCCGTCTGATAGACCGCCGTATCATGGACGAGTTCAAGCGCCTGAAAGAAAGGGGAAAATATATACGCGGGCTTATCAGTTGGATTGGTTTCAAACAGGTACCCTTCTACTATCGCCACGAGGCCCGTGCCGGAGGAAAGACCAAATACCCCCTGCGCAAAATGATAGCCTTTGCCTCGCGGGCGTTGGTTTACTTTTCCAACAAGCCCCTGCGTTTGGCCATGGGCTTGGGTTTCACGGCCATGATAGTAGGTCTGGCGCTGGCCATCTGGTTCACATTGGGGAAAATATACGGCTTCAGCCGGGCCGATTCGGGCTGGACATCCATCGTGACGATGATTACCTTTTTCGGTGGGGTGCAGCTCTTCACTATCGGGGTGTTGGGGCATTACATTGGCGTCTTGTTCGACGAGACTAAAGCGCGGCCGGAATACATTATCGATGAAGAGCGCAATTTCCCGGAACCGGATGCTTCCTCTAAGAAAGACGAGGACAAATAAGCCAAGGACAAACCAACGGATATTCCTCATTTCTACTTTCCTAAGCTGTTCATAAACAGAGAGACAAAGTAATCCGCTCTTCTCTCTTTTTTGACAGTTCCGAATTTATATCTACGTTTGCAGCCTAATTCCAATAAGAGCATGACAAGGAAATTCGATTTCTTAGTGATTGGTTCCGGCGTAGCCGGCATGAGTTTCGCCCTTAAAGTAGCCGGAAAAGGAAGCGTAGCCCTGATAGCCAAGACAAGCATGGAGGAAGCCAATACCCACTTTGCCCAGGGAGGCATCGCCTCCGTCACCAACCTCCTGACCGACAACTTCGAGAAACATATAGAAGACACCATGATTGCCGGCAGTTACCTGAACGACAGGGCTGCCGTCGAACAAGTCGTACGCAATGCCCCGCAACAGATACACGAGCTGATCAGTTGGGGCGTGGACTTTGACAAGGATGACAAGGGAAACTTCGACCTGCACCGTGAAGGCGGGCACTCCGAGTTCCGCATCCTCCACCACAAGGACAGCACGGGCGCCGAAATACAGGACAGCCTCATCAAGGCGGTCAAAAGCCACCCGAACATCCAGGTTTTCGAGAAC
>JAISGW010000071.1 GCA_031262895.1 Tannerella sp.
CTTATACCATCGAGGCGATGATGCAGGACGGCAAAGCCCTGCAGGCCGGCACCTCCCACTTCCTGGGGCAGAACTTCGGCAAAGCCTTCGACGTCACCTTCATCGACCAGAACGGCCAAACCGATTATGCCTGGGCTACTTCCTGGGGCGTATCCACCCGCTTGATAGGCGCCCTGATTATGACCCATTCCGACGACAACGGCCTCGTGCTGCCGCCCAAATTGGCTCCCCTCCAAGTCGTCATCGTCCCCATCTACCGTAGCCAGGAGCAACTGGCACAAATCAGCGAGAAGGCGCAGGCGCTGGCCGAACGCCTCCGCAACATGGGACTCAGCGTGAAATACGACGACGCCGACAACCGCAAGCCCGGTTGGAAATTTGCCGAATACGAACTCAAGGGCGTACCCGTTCGTTTAGCCATTGGCGGACGCGACCTGGAGAACGGCACCGTCGAGGTGATGCGCCGCGACACGCTTGAGAAAGAAACCCTTCCGATGGAAGGCATTGAGGAGCATATCAAGTTCCTCATGGGCGACATCCAGCAAAACATCTATAAGAAGGCAGCCGACTTTCGCGCTTCACACATCGTCAAGGCCGATACCTACGAAGAATTTAAAGAAAAAATTGAAGAAGGCGTCTTCATCCTGGCACATTGGGACGGCACGCCTGAAACCGAAGAACGTATCAAGAACGAAACCAAGGCCACTATCCGCTGCATCCCGCTGGAAGGCGACAAGACGCCCGGCCGTTGCATGGTGACCGGCAAGCCCTCGGCCTGCCGTGTCCTCTTCGCCCGTGCATACTGATTTTTGTTATACCTTTGCCGCCGATTAAAAGAACAGAAGGTCTTTAGAATGATAAACAGAGTATTGATCCGCATCAAAGTACTTCAGGTGCTTTACGCTTATTGCCAAAACGGGACAAGCAACCCGAAAACCGCCGAAAACGATTTGCTTTTCAGCCTTCAAAAATCGTACGACCTCTACCATTACCTTTTATGGCTCATTGTGGAACTTACCCGCGTGTACGACCGCATACTGGATAACCGCAAGCACAAGTATCGCCCGACGGAAGAAGACCTGCACCCGAACATGCGTTTGGCCGACAATCGTTTTGCCCGGCAATTGGAAAAGAACGAAGCGCTGACAGCTTATGTGAATGAATACAAACTCACCTGGATGGACGACGAGGATTTCTTGAAAGCCCTGCTCGACCGCATACTGGCGTCCGACACTTATGCCGCCTATGTCGGCAATCCGGAAAACACCTATGCGGTGGACCGTGCTTTCTGGCGCGACATCTTCCGCCACCTTATTAGCGACGACGAAACCATGGACGAATATCTGGAAGACAGGAACATCTTTTGGAACGACGATGTGGAAATTGTCGAATCCTTTGTGCTGAAGACCGTCCGCCATTTTAATGAAGTCGAAGGCGAAAAGCAGGCTTTGCTGCCCATGTTCAAGGACGTGGACGACCGTTTGTTCGCCATCCGCCTCCTGCGGCAGTCCATCGACAGCGCTCCCGCCTACCGCGAGCGCATCGACAAGCACGTGAAGAATTGGGAATCCGAACGCGTGGCCCTGATGGATATGCTCATCATGCAGTTGGCCGTCACCGAGCTGCTGGCATTCCCCTCCATCCCCGTCAACGTCACCCTCAACGAATACATCGACATGGCCAAATATTACAGCACCCCCAAGAGCAGCGTCTTCATCAACGGCATCTTAGATTCGGTGGTGGACGAACTGAAAGGGGAAGGCCTCTTGTTGAAGCCTTGAACCCGGTCGAATGAAAAAATGCTTACTTTTGCGCAGATAACCATTTATTAAAACAGACATGAACGTATTGACAATCTTTCTCCAGAATGCGGCAGGTGGGAAACCTGCAGGCGGCGCTTCCGGCCTTTCCGGTATCATCATGCTGGTAGCCATCGTGGCCATCTTCTATTTCTTCATGATACGCCCGCAACAAAAACGCCAAAAGGACATCCAAAAGGCGCGCGAAGCCATGAAAACAGGCGATCGGGTCGTTACTTCAGGCGGTCTCTACGGCAAAGTGCGCGAAATCAGCGACAAGTACATGATGGTAGAAATCGCCGACGGCATACGGGTCAAGGTAGACAAGGCTTCCGTTTTCTCCTCTCCTGAAGACGTCCAGCAGCAGGCAAAATAAGGATGGCTCGCTCAATGCAGCGGTGGAGCGAAATCTGCGAAACTATCAAAAAACGGCAGAGCGAAATTAGCAATGCCATCAAAGACAAAGAGGTGAAGATTAATCTTCCTCGTTTCGAGTGGAAGGAAATCTTCATCTTTTTTTCGTTCCTCCTTCTCTCCTTCGCCTTTTGGGTGATGCAGACCATGCAGGAGGAATACGAAACGCAGCTTGTTCTCCCTCTCGACCTGTCCGGCCTTCCCCGCGACTTGACGCTCGGTGGCGAACAACCTGTCTTTACGGTGCGGATACGCGACAAGGGGAGCGCCCTGCTCAACTACAAGTTCAGCCATAAAAAGGCCAAAATAACCCTTGCCCTGCAAAACGGCGTGCTACAAAAAAGACGCTTGCGCCTTAACGCAAAAGACATAGAGACCCTTTTGCTCGCCCAGCTTTCGCCCACTTCATCCCTCTTGAGCTTTACCCCGCAAAGCATAAACTTGGGCCTGCAACCTTTGGGTAAACGGAAATTGCCCGTCCGTTTTAACGGGCTTATCAATCCGGCTCCCGGCTATACCGTCTCGGGCGACCTGCACTTCGTCCCCCCGCAGGTGGAAGTCTACGGCGGAGAAGGCCTCTTGGATTCCTTGCAAGAGGTACAGACCGTGTACACGGAATTCGATGCGGTCAACAAAAACGTCAAGCGGCGCCTCCGCCTGCAAGCCGTCGCCGGCCTGCGCTTCTCGCGCCCCGACGTATCCATTGAGGTGCCGGTGGAAGCCTTTACGGAAAAGCAGCTGAACATCCCCCTGCACTGCCTGCATGTGCCGACGGGTTTTGTGGTACGCCTTTTCCCGCAACAGTTGCGGGTAAGTTGCAATGTCCCCCTTTCCCGCTTTAAGGGGTTGACGCCCGACGATTTCGCCGCCGAAGTCTCCTTGGACAGTTTGGAATGGAACTCCTCCGGCCTCTTGGCCGTACATCTGCGGGAGCTGGCCCACTTCAAATTAGAGCATCTGCGCTATTCGCCCGATTCGGTGGAGTTCGTATTGGAACGGCAATGAACCGTACACGGAAAATAGGCATCACGGGGGGTATAGGTAGCGGCAAATCGGTGGTCGCCACCCTGCTGGAAACGATGGGCCTGCCGCTTTACAAGGCCGACGACGAGGCCAAACGCCTGTACGAGACCGACGACGAAGTGCGTAGCCGCATGGCAAGCCTCTTCGGCAAGGAAATTTACCGCGGCGGCCATATCAACCGTCGCCTGCTGGCTTCGCTCATCTTCGGGAACCCCGATTTGTTGGCCCGGGTGAACCGCATCATCCATCCTGCGGTGAAACGCGACTTCGAAGCCTGGTCGAAGCGGCTGGACGGCATCTGTCTCTTTGAGTCGGCCATTCTGTATGAATCCGGCTTCGACAAACAAGTAGACCTCGTCCTGATGGTTTATGCACCTTTGGAACTGCGCCTGCAACGCGTCATGGCCCGCGACGGCCTTCCGCGCGAGGCGGTGGAAAACCGCATCCTCAACCAGATGGACGATGAAGAGAAATGCCGCCGCGCCGATTACCTTATCTATAACGACGACCGGCAAGCCCTCCTTCCCCAAACGGAAAAATTCCTCGCCTCCATTTCCTGATTGCGTAGCTAAAAAAACTGCGCCCTTCATTCATTTCAAGCAACGGATAAACTCTGGTGAAAGGCCGGTGATTTCGGAGATATCCTCTACGGATATGCCTTTAAGCAACATCTTGCGGGCTACCTCTTTCTTACTCTTGGATTCTCCTACAAGCAGGCCCTCCTGATAGCCGCCCTCTACCGACTCCTTCTGGATGTTGAACTCGTCCACATAGAACCGGTACGCCTCCT
>JAISGW010000134.1 GCA_031262895.1 Tannerella sp.
ACTAACATACTGCAAAGGAAACTATTTTTGAGTTATGAATTATGAGTTATGAGTTGTCGCGTGGCGGCGGGAGAGAATTTATACAATGTGTCCCTTTTTGCTCAGGGGACACAGATTGAATTTGCATTGTGTCCCTTTTTACGCAGGGGACACAGATTGAATTTGCATTGTGTCCCTTTTTGCTCGGGGGACACAGATTGAATTTACATTGTGTCCCTTTTTACGCGGGGGACACAGATTGAAGATAAATTGTGTCCCCCGGACTCAGGCGAGCGCTTTCGTGAAGCCGTCGCAAATCTTTTCGTGCCGCGATACCATATAGATGAGCATGGCATTTAGTATCGTCAGCTCGAAGAGGAAGTAAAGCCAAGGAAGGTCCAGCGCCAATGCCAGGAAAAGCACGATGGCCCTCAGGTTGAAGGAAAGCATGTTGGTGTATTTCATCAGGGGGAGGCTCTTTTCCCGGAAAGCCTCCCGGAAAGCCTCCCGGAAGGCCGCGTCGGGCGTGCCCTTGGTTCCGTATTTGCCGCGCAAAAGGGCGAGTAGGCCTTGCAGTTTGGGACTGAGCTGTTCCTGTCCCCGCGTATAAGCCGTATAAAAGAAGTTGGCCAGCTTGAAGAAAGCTTCGCGGCGCCACGACATCCTACCAAATTCCTCGCGCAGAGCGATGGAGTTCGACAGTTCACTGCCGGCCTTACCCTTCAGGAAGAGCAGGTGCACGTTGCGGTAATAATCGGCCATGGCCGCCTGCTTGCTGTGGCAATAGCCCGTGACAGCGGCCAGCACCCAAATCCACAAGCCCCAGCCGGGCATCAGGCGCAGGCAGATGGCCACATAGATGGTGAAGAACCAGAGGTCGCCGCTGAAGCCATCGAGGATACGCCCCAGGGCCGACTTCCGGCCTGTCATGCGGGCCAGCTGTCCATCGGCGCTGTCGTAGGTGTTCGCCCAGACGAGCAGGAACATGCCCAGCAGGTTGATGCCGAGGTTCCGGAAATAGAAACAGAAGCCCGCCGCCACGCCCAGAAAAATGGAGGCGATGGTCACGGCATTGGGCGAAACGCCGAGGCGTTCGAAAAGAAGCGCCCACCAGTAACCCAAAGGGCGGTAGAAATAAATGTCTATCGGTTCCTCCGTGTCCTGCGATTTGAGGGTGGAGGCTATGGCCGGATTGTTGATTCGACGGGACATAAATCGGTGATAAGTGAATAAATGCGGCGGGCGATGCAAGGGGCGGCCGCTTCGCGGCAAGGGGCAAAGGAAGGCCAGTCGTTGAAGTCGATGAGGCGTACCCGGCTGTCCTCGGCCACGATGCAGTCGCCGCCGTAAATGACAACGCCAAGGATGCGGGCGGCTCGGTCGCAAAGGGCCTGCAGCGCCGGTTCATCGAAGGGGATGCCCCGGGCATTGCCGTTGATTTGCTCCAGGCCGAATTTGCTGTGGCCTCCGCTACTGGGATAAAACCAGTAAAAGAAATCCGTGCCGGCCACACCGTAAAACTTCACCAAGTCGCCGACCAGGTGTTCGTTGACGACCGCACTGCGTATGCCTCGTATGGCGTATTCTTCGAGGATACCTTGCGCTTCCTCGCGGTTGCGCACGTAGGTGACGTCTTCCCGGTGTATGGCGTGGAAGTCGCCGCGCTTAATCCAGCAGTTTTCCAGGCCGGCCGCTTCGAGGGCGCGGCACGGGTCGGCGTTGGTGGGCAGTATCAGGCTGCGGGGATGCGGGATACCGTTTTCCAGCAAGAGGCGGGTCATGCGTTCGCGGGTGCAGTTTTCTATCCCGTAACCCGAATTGACGACGCGCCGGCCTTCGTCCTCATACTGTTTCAGGAGGCGCACGGAATGTTTGTCGCGCGCCATGTCGAAGAGGTTCTCTTCACGGAGATGCCCCTCCAACAATTCATCCTCCGCATATTCGTTGACCTGACAGCCGAGACGGCGCAACTCTAAGGCCGTCAGTTGAAAAATGGCTGCGTCGTTGCCCACATGGTTGGGGGAGAATTTGCTCCCCCGCCGGATGCCGGCTATAGTAATTTTTTCCATGAAATGTGTCCGTTTTTTCTTTTAAACGGCCGGTTCGCTGAGGAACTTTTCGGCCTTTTCGATGTCGGCCGCATGGTCCACATCAATGATTTTGCTGAAAGGCCAGGCTTTCAAATGCAAGCCTTCCGTAATCAGGCGTCTTTGAAAATTACGCATGCGCGACTGCCCTTCGCGGATGGCCGCGTCCAGCACGTCCAGCGCCTTCCCGTCCAAACAATAAATGCCTCCCGACACATAGCGGCTGCAGGCCTCGGCCCGGTCGGTGAAGCTGTATATACGCCCCCCGGCTTCCGTATTCACGTACAAGGGTTTCTCGTCGTCCACGTAATCGGTGACGCCCATCAAACCGTCCGCCTGCTCTTCCCGGAAAGCCGCTATGTAGCGACTGAATTCCTCGGGCTTGAAAATGGTGTCCACCGTGGTCAGGCAGAAACGCCCGCCCCTGAGGTAAGGACTCAGGCAATGGAAGCTGTGCATGGAACTGGGAGTGGATTTCACCACCAAATGCAAGGGGACAGGCAAAGACAGGCTTTCCACAAATTCCCGCACATTAATCATCTGTTCGTTGACAATGACGCTCAAGGAAGAGGCGCCATTGTCAATAAACAAATGTATCAGACGTTCGATGAGGGGGACGCCTTGCAGCCGGACCAGCGGTTTGGGCTGTTCCACGCCTTCTTGAACCAAGCGGGAACCTTCGCCGGCGGCTATGATGGCATAATCCATCACTCCAGATAATCCAGCGTGGGTTCGCCGATAATCGTGCGGAGCGTATTCTTCAGGATGGTATGCTGTATGAACAAGTCCTCTTCAGGAACCTGGTCGGGCCGGTGCATCGGGCTTTTGAAATAGAAGGAAAGCCACGACTGGATACCGGAGAAACCGCAACGGGCGGAGAGGTCGGTGAAGAGTACGAGGTCAAGGCAAATCGGCGCGGCGAGGATGGAGTCGCGGCAGAGGAAATCGACCTTCAATTGCATAGGATAACCCAGCCAACCGAAGATGTCGATGTTGTCCCAACCTTCCTTATTGTCCTTACGCGGGGGGTAGTAGTTGATGCGCACCTTGTGGTACACGTTGCCGTAGAGTTCGGGATAAAGGTCTTTCTGCAGGATGGAATCGATGACGGAAAGCTTGCTGACTTCCTTGGTCTTGAACGAACCCGGGTCGTCGAGCACTTCGCCGTCGCGGTTGCCGAGGATGTTGGTGGAGAACCAGCCGGAAAGTCCCAACATGCGGGTTTTGAGCATGGGGGCGAGCACGGTCTTCATCATCGTTTGTCCGGTCTTGTAGTCCTTGCCGCAGATGGGCATGTGCTGTTTTTCGGCCAGTTCCCACATAGCCGGTGTGTCCACGCAGAGGTTGGGGGCGCCCATGATGAAGGGGCAACCTTCGGAAAGGGCGGCGTAGGCATAGCACATTGAGGGCGGAACAACTTCCGTGCGGTTGTCTTTCATGGCCTTCTCCAGGGAGGCCAGGCTCTCATGTTCCTTGGCCATGGGGATGTAAACTTCCGTCGAAGCCGACCACATCACCACGATGCGGTCACAATGGTTTTCAGCCTTGAATTTGCGGATGTCTTCACGTAATTGCTCCACCCATTCCCAACGGGTACCGGTTTTTACGTTCTTGCCTTCCAGATTTTTGCAGAAGTTATGGTCGAAGGCGGCTTTCATGGGCTTGATAGCCTGCAATTCGTCTTTTACCTTGTCTACATCTTCCTTCTTGAGCACTTCCGCATGGCGTGCGCCTTCATAGACATTGTCGGGGAAGATGTCCCAGCCACCGAATACCATGTCTTTCAAATCGGCCAAGGGAACGACCTCCTTAATTTTTGGGAAGCGGTTCTCATTGCGTTTGCCCAAACGGATGGTGGCCAGTTGGGTCAGCGACCCGATAGGCATACCCTGCCCCTTGCGGACGGCAAGGGTTCCGGTTATGAATGTGGAGGCCACTGCGCCTCCCACTCCTACTATCAAGACGCCAAGTTTCCCCTTGGCTTCTTTCACTTCAACTTTTGCCATTTTTTATAGTAGTTATTTCATCATATAAATACAATCGCGCAAAGATACGAATTAATAAAGAATGACGAACTTTTCATGAAGAAAATGTAATACTTCCCCGTCAAGGGGCAATCCCGCCCTGCTGCTTGAAAACCGGCAGAAATCTCTATCTTTGCGCCGCATAGACTGTATAGGATGCGTTTAGGAATCAAACTTTTATGTATTTCCTTACTCTCGCTGGCCGGGAGTTTTGCTGATTTGGACGCCCAAGTCGACTCCTTGGCCGTGGCAAAGGCCGACAGCCTACGCAGCCTTCCGGCCGATTCTTCCAAGTTGAAAAAGGATACGGTTCCGCAATCCAAGAACGCGCTTGAGGCGCCGGTCAACTATCAGGCCGCCGATTCCATCATCATGACCGCCACCAACCGGGCTTACCTTTATGGCAAGAGCGACGTGAAGTATCAGAAAATCGAATTGGGTTCCGAAATCATAGAAATGAGCCTCGACAGCAGCTTAGTTTACGCCAAATACGGTATAGACAGCGTGGGTGAGGAATTCGGCTGGCCGCTTTTCAAGGAAGGCAGCGACCAATACGAGTCGCGTAGCATGCGCTATAATTTCAAGTCGAAAAAGGGATTCATCACCGACGTGATTACCCAGCAAGGCGAGGGTTATGTCACCGCCGTGCGCACGAAAAAGGAAGCCGGCGACGTGATGAACATGACCGGGGGCGAATACACCACCTGCGACGACCACGACGACCCGCATTTTTACTTTAAAATGACCCGCGCTAAGGTGCGGCCGAAAAAGAACATCGTCACCGGCCCCGTTTACCTCGTCCTGGCCGACGTGCCCCTCTACCCCATCGGCCTTCCCTTCTGCTATTTCCCTTTCTCCAGCACCTATTCTTCGGGCATCCTTTTTCCGACTTTCGGCGAGGAATCCACGCGCGGCTTTTATATGCGCGACGGCGGTTATTACTTTGCCATCAATGATTACATGGATTTGGCGCTTACCGGAGAACTGTACTCCAAAGGCTCCTGGGGAGTGACCGCCCGCACCACGCTCAAGAAACGTTACAAATACAACGGCAGTTTCAACGGCTCCTACCTTGTCACCAAACTGGGCGATAAGGGACTGCCCGACTACAGCCTGACGAAGGACCTGAAACTGACCGGCACCTTCAGCGTGGACCCCAAGTCGGCGCCCTACCATACCTTTTCCATTAGCGCCAATTTCGCCACAACCGGCTACGACCGCAACGACGTGCAAGGCTTGTACAGCCCCACCTCGACGCAGAACACCAAAAGTTCCAGCGTCAGCTATTCCAAACGCTTCCCGAACAGCCCCTTCAGCTTCACCATGGCTTCGAACATCAACCAGGTGACCAGCGACACCACCCTGGCCATGACCCTGCCCGACATGAACATCACCATGAGCCGTATCTATCCTTTCAAGCGAAAAAAGGCGGCCGGCAGCGAACGCTGGTACGAGAAAATCTCCATGAGCTACAACGGCTCTCTGCGCAACAGCATCTCCACCAAGGAATACAAATTCCTGCACTCCAGCCTGCTGAAGGACTGGAAGAACGGCATGCAGCACCAGATTCCCATTAGTGCCACCTTCAACCTGTTCAATTATATCAACCTCTCCCCTTCCATCAACTATACGGAACGCTGGTACACCAACAAAATAGAGAAGGGCTACGACCGTCAGAGTAATTCCGTCATCAACGTGGACACCACTTACGGTTTCTACCGCGTCTGGAATTACAGCACCTCCCTTTCGGCTTCAACCACGGTTTACGGTTTCTTCCAACCGACCCCCGTCTTCAAGAAACTCACCTCATGGATTCCCTGGGTGCGTGACATCATGACCATACGGCACAAGTCGGATTTCTCCGTCAGCCTCGGCTATTCGCCCAATTTCGGCGACAAACGCTACGGTTATTACAAGACCCTGAGTTATATGAACAACCAAGGCGAGAAGCAGACCATTACCTATTCGCCTTTCGAAAACGGCATGTTCGGCGTGCCCGGGCAAGGCAGTTCCGGCAGCCTCAGCTTCACCTGGGATAATAACATAGAAGGGAAATTCCATTCGGCCAAGGATACCACCGGCCAGGGCGTGAAGAAGAGCATCATCGACAAGCTGTCCTTCTCCACCAGCTACAACATGATGGCCGACTCTTTCCAATGGAGCAACATCAACGTGGGCTTGCGCCTGAAGCTGACCAAGAGCTATTCCATCAACCTCAACGGCGTGTTCGACCCTTATACCTACAAAGTGAGCCAAGCCGCCAACGGCAGCTACAGTTTCCGCCGCCAGAACGTGTTGCGCATCGCCGACGGCAAGGGCTTCGGGCGGCTGATGTCGACCGGCACGAGCTTTTCTTACACGTTTAACAATGACGTCATCAAGAAGTGGTTCGGCAAGGGCGACAAAAGCGACAAGGATAAGGGCGGCAAAAAAGAACCGGATGCCGACCAGCCGGCTTCCACCCTCGACCAGTTCGGTGAAATCAAGAGCTTAGTGCCGGCGGGCAGCGGCGCGGGAGGAGGCCGCCTGCTGGAAGAAAAGAAAAAGACCAGTGGTGACACCGACGCCGACGGCTACTGGATAAACAATGTCCCCTGGAGCCTTTCGGTAAACTACAGCCTCAACCTCGGCTACGGCGATTTCAATTACAAAAAAGCTGAGTATAACTATAAAATAACCAATGCCCTCAGCTTTAGCGGGAATATCCAGCCCACGAAGAATTGGCAGATGAACTTTAACGCCACCTACGACTTCGACCGGCACAAGATTTCTTACCTGACCTGCAACCTGACGCGCAACATGCACTGCTTCCGCATGACGGCCAGCTTTATTCCCGTCGGCCCGTACAAGTCGTACACCTTTTCCATTGCCGTCAGCTCTTCCCTGTTGAAAGACATCAAATACGACCGCCGCTCCAACTACCGCGAAGGTCAAACCTGGTATTAAATCAAAATAA
>JAISGW010000177.1 GCA_031262895.1 Tannerella sp.
AAGCCGAACTGTATTTCCGGACGCCGAGGCGCTACCCTCTCTTAGCTTCGGCCGGTACGCTCAAGCTGCTATACGACCGGAACCGTTCGGCTGAACTGCGTCTGATTTATAACCGTAGCGACACCTTGAAACGGGCGCTGCCGCCCACCGAGGAATTACAACAGTGCACCCTGACCGCCGAAGGCGTCGCTTCCGGGCGACTCCGTTTCACCCACGCGCAAGGGTTGCGCCTTTGGGGAATGGCTTTGGAAGACACTACCGGCGTCGTGGTCGACAATTATTCCCTGCGCGGAAATTCCGGACTGACGCTCGACAACCTGACACCTTCCGTCTGCCGTTCCATCTGCAAGTGGCGGCCTTACGACCTGATTATCCTGCAATACGGGCTGAACGTCGTTTCCGATGGTGTACTCAACTATAACAGCTATGCGGCACACATGGAGGCCATCGTCAACCGCATGAAGGCCAACTTCCCGCAAACAGACTTCCTGCTCCTTGGCGTTTCCGACCGAGGCGACCATGATAACGGGAAAATTGTCACCATGCCCGCTATACTGGCCCTGCTGCAGGCGCAACGCCGCATAGCCCGGCATACGCAAATCGCCTTTTGGAATACTTTCGGGGCCATGGGTGGCGAAAACGCCATCGCAGGCTATGTGGAAAAAGGCTGGGCGGGCAAGGACTACACCCATCTGACTGCCGCCGGGGGACGGCAGGTGGCTTCGCTTCTGATGAATGCCTTGATGCTTGAAAAACAGTTTTATGATGAATTGGATTCTTCCTATTAAAAAAGGCGTCCTGCCGAAACTCCGCAAAGCGGGCATGATGCTCCTATTTTGCCTGTTGTCCATTTGGAACAGTTCGAAGGCTTACGGGCAGTCTATAAACGCGTCCACTTTCCCCTTCGTCGTGGACAGCCTGTGTATAATCAACGACCCGAATGCTTCGTTAAAGAGGGTCTTCGACGTTTTGGATTCCTTGCAGGCCGGCAAGGACACCCTGCTTACTATCGTGCACTTGGGCGATTCGCACGTGCAGGCAGGTTTCTTGACAGGGGCTTTAATGCGCTGCCTGCAGCAGTGCTTCGGCAATGCCGGCCGAGGCTGGGTAGCACCCTTCCGCTTGTCCCGCTCCAACGAGCCGGACGATTACGCCGTCTCTTCATCCATTCGGAAGTGGGCTTCCGGTCGTATCGTGCAACGCCACCCGCTCACGCCACTCGGTCCGGGCGGCATCGGTTTACATACTGTTTCCCCCTATGTGAACTTTGACCTGCGCATCGCCCCCGTCAAAGGCGAGGGTTACGCCTTCAACAAGCTGGTTGCTTACCGCGGTGCCCATTCCATGCCCCTACTGCCCTCCGGACGGCTTGACGACACAGCCAGGGTCACCCATGCGGCCCCACTAAAAGAACTGAACTTAGATACCGACACCATACGCCTGCCTTGGGCGGTCGACACCCTCTCCCTGCAAAGCACGCGCCGCAAGCCGGGCACCGACCAACTGCTTCCGGCCGCTTCCTTCGACAACCTGTACTACGGCTTCGTGCTTTCCAACGGCCGACCGGGCATCCTCTACCACGCCATCGGCGTGAACGGCGCCATGTTTGCGAACTATGCCGACGCGGGCTACCTGCGTCGCCTCGCCGTCTTGCATCCGGACCTGCTCATCGTCTCTTTGGGTACCAACGAGAGTTTCGCCAAACCCTTTTCGGCGACGAACTTTAGCGCACGGGTTGCAGACTTTCTCGACATGGTGAAGGATTACCTGCCGCATACAGTCATCCTGCTGACTACACCGCCCGAATGTTTCCGCCATTACTGGCAGCATCGGAAAAGACATTATGCGCGCAACGAGAATTGCGAGCGGGTCGCCCAAGTCCTCTGCACCTTGGCGCGCGAACGGGGACTGGCCTGCTTCGACTTCTTCAGGGCTACCGGCGGCAAAGGCTCCTCCAAACGTTGGTACGACGGCCATTGGATGGCCCGCGACCGCATCCATTTCACCAAAGAGGCTTACCTTCGCCAAGGTACCCTCTTCTACCTGGCAATCATCAATTCGATTACGAATTATCAATTGTGAATTATAGAGGCGTTGCCTCGCCATTCATCATTGATAATTTATAATTAATAATTAGTTAGCGGATGACTTTTTTCGACAACCTATCTTTTCAACGCCTTCTTGACGTGCTCAGCTATCACCGGGACGCTCCCATGCTGTTCAGCAGCGGGCTGTTCTTCTTCCTCTTCCTGGGCTTCATCGTCATCTACAAAGCTTTGCGCAAACATTTGCTGCCACGGCTTATCTATGTCACCCTCTTCTCCTTCTATTTCTATTATAAGAGCAGCGGGCTATGGTTCCTGCTGCTCATCGCGACCACCACCGGCGATTTCCTGATTGGCGGCTGCCTGCAAAAGGCTTCTAAGCCACTGCTGCGCAAGGGGCTGGTGGCCTTGAGCCTCTGCATCAACCTGGGTGCCCTCTGCTATTTCAAGTATTTCAATTTTCTGGTCGATGCCTTCGCCGCTATATGCAACGAGATAGGCCTCCTGTTTGGGATAAGCGCCTTGCAAAACCAGGGCTATGTGCCGATGGACATCTTCCTGCCGGTGGGCATTTCTTTTTACACCTTCCAGTCGCTGAGCTACGTGATAGACATCTACCGGCGCAAACTGCAACCGGTAGGCCGTTGGATAGACTATCTCTTTTATGTTTCCTTCTTCCCGCAATTAGTGGCAGGCCCTATCGTGCGGGCCTGCGACTTCCTGCCGCAAATCTACCGCGAACCGAAGGTCGGCCGCGCGGAGTTCGGCGAAGGCTTGTTTCTGGTCATCTGCGGCCTGTTGAAGAAATGCCTCATCTCCGACTACATCAGCCTGAATTTCGTGGACCGGATTTTCGATGCGCCGCTACTGTACACCGGCTTGGAAAACCTATTGGGCGTTTACGCTTATGCCCTGCAAATCTACTGCGACTTCTCGGGCTACTCCGACATGGCCATCGGCATCGCCCTGCTGCTGGGCTTCCGTTTCAATATCAACTTCGATTCGCCCTACCGCTCGGCCACCATCACCGAATTTTGGAGGCGTTGGCATATCTCGCTTTCCAGTTGGTTGAAGGATTACATCTACATCTCCTTGGGCGGTAATCGCAAGGGACGTCTGCGGATGTATTTCAACCTGATGGCCACGATGCTGCTGGGCGGCCTTTGGCATGGCGCTTCGGTGCGCTTCCTCTTATGGGGAGGGCTGCACGGCCTGGCCTTGGCCGTGCACAAGTTCCTGATGCGCCATTTCCCGAAGTTGAAGCCGATGGGCAAGGACATGAAGCCTTGGCAGCGTGTACTCTGCGTCTTCGGCACCTTCCATCTGGTCTGCTTCGGCTGGATACTTTTCCGTGCGCCCTCCATGCAGGTGTTCGGGCAGGTGCTCCGGCAAATCTTCACCGATTTCCATCCCGAAGTGCTGGGGCAGTTCCTTGCCGGTTACAAAACGGTGGCACTGCTCTTATGCATAGGCTACTTCTCGCATTTCTTCCCCGACCGCTGGTATCACGGCCTGCAAACGGCGCTTACCCGTTCGCCGCTCCTGCTGCAGGCCTTGGCCTTGGCTTTAGCCGTTTTCCTAATCGTGCAAATGAAGGGGGCCGGTGTGCAACCTTTTATTTATTTCCAATTTTAATATGATTGAAACGGATTTATTTCTATTTTAGCCGCCGAAATCAGCCGCTCCCCCATATATGGCTTACGCGTTAAGCCGTTTCGGGGCAAACTCTGGAAGTCTTCGGCACACAATGGCCAAAGCTTCCACCAACGAACAGCTCTTTTCTCATGCTCTCTTGAAGCCGTCGGCCAATGACCGGCGGCTTTTATATATTAATGCTTAATCGCAACTTTTTGTCAGTTTTCCCTCATCAAAAGTACCAGAAAGACAACCCCTTTTCCAAAAGTATCGGACAAGACCTGCCAAATGAGAAGAATTGCCAATGACAAAATGGCAAAACCCTGGCTTATAAACGGAAAAAAACAACGTCTTGTGACGACGGACTCGCGAGAAACATTTTGTTAGCTCGTGAGTTTTTCGCCGCAAGACGTTGAATTTCGGCTGCGAAACGTTGAATTATCGCGGCGACAACTTAAGCTTGTTGAAACGGGCTTGCGAGAAACGATTACCTTTGCATAGGACTAATACCTCAATATCAAAAATGAAACGATTCCTATTCTTGACGGTCTTATCCGCCTTTTGCCTGGGCGCGTTTGCCCAACAAAAACTTCCCGCCCCGGAGGCGGTGGCCATGTATGAGATTAACCCGCGCGTCTTCGCCCCGAAAAATTCCTTCCGCGCCATTGCCGCGCGCTTGGACTCCATCCACGAACTGGGCATCAACGTGGTCTGGTTCATGCCCATTTACGAAACAGGCAAGTTGAAAGCCAAAGGCTCTCCTTACTGCGTGCGGAATTACGAGGCGGTGAACCCGGAGTTCGGTACGATGGCCGATTTCAAAAAGCTGGTCGCCCTTTGCCACCAGAAGGGAATGAGCGTGCTCCTCGACTGGGTGGCCAACCACACCTCGTGGGACAACGTCTGGATGGCAGCGCATAAGGACTGGTACACGCAGGATGCGAAGGGACGGGTCATTTCGCCTGCCGGTACCGGCTGGAACGATGTGGCCGACCTGAATTTCTCAAACCGGCAGATGCGCCTGGCCATGATCCGGGCGATGCGCTTCTGGGTGGAAAAAGCCGACGTTGACG
>JAISGW010000187.1 GCA_031262895.1 Tannerella sp.
GAGGTCAGCGGCAGTTGCTTCTGCTGCAATTTCAACGGCTTTGTGGCGGCTATCCGGGAACTGTCAAAAAAGGCGGCACCCGATTTTATCCTGGCCGAGCCGGTCGGCAGTTGTACCGACTTGTCGGCTACCATCCTGCAGCCGCTCAAACGTTTTATGGGCAAGGAAATGCAACTGGCGCCCTTCAGCGTGTTGGCCGATCCTTTTCGTCTGGATGCCATCCTCGGCGGAGGGACAGGCGGCCTGCATCCCGACGCAGCATATATCTTTCGCAAGCAATTGGAAGAGGCCGATTGCATACTGATAAACAAGGAGGATTTGCTCTCGGCCAACGAACGGGATACTTTGTTGGAAAAGACATCCCGGGCTTATCCCGCAGCGGCTGTTCGGATGCTGAGCGCCTTGAAAGGGGAAGGCCTTGATGCCTGGTTAGACGAGCTGTTGGCACAAAAGGAAGCGGGGAAACATCTGGCTGTCGTCGACTATGACATTTACGCCCATGGCGAGGCCGTGATGGGTTGGCTGAATGCTTCCCTCGTCTTGCATGGCGGGCTGACCGACTGGACGGACTTCGTCCGCAACTTCCTCTCCCGGCTGTCGAAAGCCTTTGACGGTCGGCAAGCCGCCGTAGGTCATGTCAAGGTCATGGCCGAAAACGGAGAGAAGTTTGTCGTCGGCAACCTTACCGGCGGGGCGGATACCCTCCGCTTGCGCGGGGATGCCGGACAAAGCGAAGATGCCCGCTTCACTATCAATGCCCGGGTGGAGATGTCGCCGGAGGACTTGGACTCCCTTGTGCGTGAAGCCTTAGCCCGGATGACCGACGGAAAGTACAACTGCGAGGAACGGGCCTGGAAGCATCTTCAACCGGGTCGTCCCCATCCCACGCATCGTTTCGTCGAAGTGCTGTGAGTTGAATTAATTACGCATCATCATCCATCTGAATTGAACTTTCTGGAAAAATACAGCAACTGTAAATTAGGATTGATCAGCCTGCTCGGCGCGACCCTGATTGCCTATCCCAACATCGCTTGCCTGCCTTGGGAGCTGAGCTTCCTTGACAACGCGCAACATCCGCGACGGATTGCCTACTTCCTGTTTTGCTATGCCATCTTCATCGCATTGACCTGGGTGTTGATGAAGCGCAACCTTTCGCGGGTGGAACAGCTCCCTTTCGGCAAGCGCCTGTTGTATAATTTCTGGTTTTGCCTGGGCGCTTACCTGATATTCGTGGGCGCTTCCGTTTTTCTTTTCAAGATGGGCGACTGCTTCGGCAGCCTGGTGGTCTTCCAGTTCATTGTGGCCTGCCTCTTGCCTACTTTTCTCGGCTATATCTCCCAGTTGTATTCTCTACAGCAGGCCAAACAGCAGGAAATCGACCGCTTGAAGACGGAAAACTTACAGAGCCGTTGCGACGCACTGGCCAACCAGCTCAATCCGCATTTCTTCTTCAACTCGCTCAACGGCTTGACGGCCCTTGTGCGGAAGAAAGACAGCGAACGCGCCCTGACCTTCATCGGCAAACTGTCGGACATCTTCCGTTACATTCTTCAAAGCGACAAGAACGGGATACAACCGCTTGCCGACGAGCTGGATTTCGTGCAAGCCTTCCGTTATCTGATGGAAGTCCGTTTTGCCGATAAGTTGAGTTTCGACATCCAAGTGCCGCAAGAGAAGATGGTACTCCGTTTGCCGGTGCTCTCCCTGCTTCCGCTCATCGACAATATCGTCGTCCACAACATCATTGACAGCAGGCATAAGATGCTTGTCCGCATCTACCTGAATGCGGCGGATGAGCTGGTTGTCTCCAATCCCGTCTATCCCAAACTTTCGCCCGCCGTTACCAACGGTATCGGCCTGAAGAATTTGGAAAGTCGTTTCTCTCTCTTGATGGGCAAGCAGATTCGTACGGAGGACGACGGCCTGACTTTTTCCGTATTTCTTCCCTTAAGCCATTGACGAAAGATGAAAGTGCTGATAGTAGAAGACGAAACGCTCGCCGCGGAAACCTTGGCCGACCTTCTCGTAGAGGTAGACCCTGCTGCCGAAGTGCTGGCCAATACGGAAAGTATTGTCCAAACGGTACAATGGCTGCAAATGAACCCTTCGCCCGACTTGATACTGATGGACATACACCTGTCCGACGGTTCGGCCTTTGCCATTTTCGACGCCATCCGGGTGGAAGCGCCCATCATCTTCACGACAGCCTACGACACGTACGCCATCAAGGCATTCAAGCAAAACAGCGTGGATTATTTGCTCAAGCCCGTTAAGGCCGAAGAATTGCGGGCGGCCCTGGCCAAGCTTCGCAAATGGACCCGCGTGGAAATCGCGCAATATATCCAGAACATGACGCAAGGCCTCCGGCCTGTTCCTACATACAGAGACAGGCTGCTGGTGCCTGTTCGCGACAAGCTCATCCCCGTGGAAATGAAAAACGTGGCCTGCTTCTATACGACGGAAAAGAATACGCGCATTTACCTCAAGGACGGCTCCATCCTCCATTATGCCGAATCTCTGGAACAGTTGTCGCACAATTTGAATCCTAACGAATTCTTCCGTGCCAACAAGCAATTTCTCATTGCCCGCGGCAGCATACGCGACATCACCGTCTGGTTCGACAGCCGCCTGCTGGTTCGCCTTGAGCTGCCCTCACCCGAGCAGATATTCATCAGTAAAAACAAAGCTTCCCTTTTCCGCTCCTGGATGCAAGGCTGAGGAAAAGCCTGCCTCATTAAGTACTTTTTTTGTTTTTTCACGCAAGCAGCCGGGCAAAGGCATTCTAAATTCCCTACATTTGCAGCCGTAAAAAATACCGTGTCGGCTTTCCTTCCTTGCTAATGGCAGGTTTCCCACACAAAATAAGAGTAAAAATGACATTAAAACTTCTCGGCGCCGTTTGCCTTGCTTGCTTGTGCAGCCAGGTATTCGGCCAGACAACAGAACATAATCTTCCGCCTTTGACAGGCCAGTTGGAAAAGAAATTGCTCCTTGCCGACAAGGATAAATTGGGCAATATATCTTTGGAAAAGATAAAGACGCTGGAAGATATGCTCACCGAGGAAGAAGATGACCTGATGTATCCTGCCGACGATTTGTACGGTGACAATTGGGACACGCGCTGGGTCAATCCCTTTCAGACAGACAAGGCTGATCTGGTTTATCCCGATTCTGCCGTGGTAGACTGCTCTTCTTTCCGTATGCCGATACACGAGGCGACGGTACGCGTTACTTCGCCGTATGGCCCGCGGCATCGCCGCATGCACAGGGGTATTGACCTTAAAGTGCAAATAGGCGACACTATTTACGCGGCTTTTGCCGGGAAAGTGCGCATCCGCAATACCGAACGCCGCGGCTACGGCAAATATTTGGTGATACGTCATCCCAACGGTTTGGAAACCGTTTACGGTCATCTCTCGGCTTGGTTGGTCGACACCAACCAAATCGTTCGGGCCGGACAGCCCATCGCTTTGGGCGGAAGCACGGGACGTTCCACCGGCCCGCACCTTCATTTCGAAACCCGCTTCCTCGGGCAATCCATCAATCCGGCCGATTTCATCAATTTCAAGGAAGAAAAGCCTTACAAGCCGGTCTATACCTTGCGTAATATTGCCTTTAACGGTAAATACACCAATATCTATACGCCCACAAACGAGCAAATCCTTTTCCACGTGGTAAGGAGGGGCGAGACCTTAGGCGCCATTGCCCGCCATTACGGCACCAGCGTGAAGGCCCTTTGTTTGTTGAACCATATCCGTTCAAATACGCGCCTGCGTATCGGGCAATCCTTGCGTTGCGGCGTGGGCGTTGCCGGTTAAAGGCGTCCTTTTCATGCGGCTTTTGCTTCATAGTTGCTGTGCCCCTTGTTCGGCGGCGGTCATAGAGAACTTGCTGGCGGAAGGGTTGCGTCCCACCTTGTTCTATTTTAATCCGAATATTTACCCAAGCGAAGAATACAACTTGCGGAAGGCGGAGTGCAGCCATTATGCCCGCCTTTTGGATTTGGACTTCATAGACGGTGATTACGACCATGCCGCATGGCGTGGGCAGATGACCGGTTTGGAAAAGGAACCTGAGCGGGGACGTCGTTGCTTGGCCTGCTTTAAGTTGCGATTGGCTGTCACCGCCTCCGTGGCGGCTGCCCGCGGATTCGATACCATTGCTACCACGCTCTCCTCTTCCCGTTGGAAAGACCTCAAGCAAATCAACGAGGCCGGCGCTTGTGCCGTGGCTCCTTACGAGGGCATGAATTTCCTCGCCCGCAATTGGCGCAAGGGAGGCTTGAGCGAACGCCGCCGCATCCTTATCAGGGAGAATCTCTTTTACAATCAAACCTATTGCGGCTGCGAATTCAGCAGACGGGACCCATAATGCCATCATTCACGAATACTTTGATATGAAATTTACGAACTTAGGTGAAGCGAATTCCTTGCTGAACCGCTTCATGGCCGAACTGAGAGACGTGGACGTCCAAAAAGACAGGCTTCGATTCCGGCGGAATATGGAGCGTATCGGCGAAATCATGGCTTACGAAATCAGCCGCGATTTCCATTATACCCGGCAAGCCGTGGCTTCCCCCTTGGGTACGGCGCAAATGAACCTGCCCGACGAAGAGGTGGTCATCGGCACCATACTGCGTGCCGGGCTGCCATTCCACCAGGGCTTCCTCAGCTACCTTGACAAAGCCGAAAATGCCTTTGTCTCCGCTTACCGCCGTTATAAAGACCGGCTGAATTTCGATATTCACATCGAATACATCGCCTCTCCCTCCTTGGAAGAAAAGACCCTGATATTGACCGATCCCATGCTGGCCACCGGCAGTTCCATGGAACTGGCATACAAGGCGCTGCTTACCAAAGGGAAGCCCAGGCATCTGCACGTGGCCTCCATCATTGCCAGCAAGCAGGCTTTGGAATACATCAGGGAAGTCCTTCCCGCAGAATGCACTTCCGTTTGGGTGGCAGCAGTCGACGAGGACTTGGATGACCATTCCTACATCGTGCCCGGCCTGGGCGATGCGGGTGACTTGGCTTTCGGCGAAAAAGACGGGTGATTCCTGCTATTTTGTGTCCCTTTTCTCTCAGGGGACACAGATTAAACTTACGATGTGTCCCTTTTTACTCAGGGGACACAGATTGAGTTTACAATGTGTCCCTTTTCTCTCGGGGGACACAGATTGAATTTACAATGTATCCTCGCTGCGCTTCGTCCCTGATTTTTCCGCTTCGTCCCCAATTTTCGTATGATTTGTCTCTTCGATTTATACGATCTGTCACTTGTAAATAAATAGATAAACGGACTTTTGCGAACAAGATAGAATGATTAAAAATGAAGTCTTTGATTCGCATATTTTCGTTGCTCGTCTTCTGGCTTGCAGCCTTTAGCGCCTGCCATGCCATAGACGACCCCTCTGAGGAGAAGGAGCCTCCTCCCGTTGACGCTCCTGACAGCACGATTACCATAGGCAATCCCGACAGCTTAGACGTTCCCTCTAACATTCCCGCCTTCAAGGGCATGAATCCCGACAGCACAATCTACATTGAAGATATGTGCACCCAACTGTATTTTATGAGAAAAGATACCCCAGGGTTCCATATTGATCTTTGGAATCCTCCCGCAGGTATTCTGGTCGGCTCAGAACGGAACCGGCCCGGCTTATGTGAATTTGTAGATTCCTTTTATCACTACTTCTCCATTCCCGCAGACGGATACAAATCGTATCCCCATATTGAACTGCCCATATCCAATTTCCCTTCTTATGCCTTCGCTTGGGATGACACGACCAAAGTGGGGTATCTTGGCAGTTTTTGCTTGGAAGGTAATATCAATGTACGGTTAAGCGGCATTATACATGTCTCGTCCGTCTGGGAGCCTTGTGGTAGTTTGGGCGGCTGGTTTGAAATCACCTCTTTAAAGAAAACGAATGAATAAAAAACGATTTATTATGAGACAAATGAAATTGGCCATCCTCTTTTTGGCTATCACAACGATGAACTTGCTCGCTCAAACTGATTATTTCTATAATCCTCAGGGAAAGCATGTGAATTTTATCGTTCGCACCGACAAAATATTGGTAAAGATGAAGCCTTCCGAAGGCACGACAAGTTTACAAAACCTGCCATCCGGTTCTTCTGTCAACGATATTGGCGGAAACTACCGGATGATTACGGTAACTACAAAAGAAAAACCAGACTCTTTGTTAAAGAGGAATCCAGCGATACAGGATGCTTACTATATGTTGGAATATGAAGACGGCACCATGCAAGCCGTGACTAATCAGATATTCCTGAAACCGAAAGGCAATAATTCTTTGGCCAAATGTCTTACAGCCGCAGGCCTGCCAAGTCAACCAATCTCAGAAAGGCTTATCTTGCCTGAAGACAGCATTTATTTGATAGCATTAGACTTGCCTGGGAAAAATATGATGTCCGTTGTAAGACATTTGTATGAAACAGGTTTGTGCGAATTTGCTGAACCTGATTTTCTCAAATTTATGCATGTTGACGATGACGACGTCTTTGATGAATATTGGGGCTTGTACAATTATGGAATCCGTGCTAATAGGGTTTGGCCTAATTTCATTACCGGTAGTGGTGTAAAGGTTGCCGTATTGGATTTAGGTGTAGACTTAACTCATCCGGACTTGGCGGCAAATATGTTGCCTGGTTATGATGCCACCACAGGCGCACCGCAAGGAGCTAATGGCAGCCCATGCAGTTGGGACCCACATGGCACATATTGCGCAGGGATAATTGCCGCCGTGTATAATTCCATTGGAATAACAGGTGCCGCTTATTCTGCAAAAATAATTCCTATTCGAATTGCTTATACTACCACTATGGGAAGTCATGCTTATATCATGTTTGATTCTTGGATTGTTGATGCGTTCAATTACGCGAGGACGACAGCGCAGGCAGATGTGATTAGCTGTTCATGGCAGATGTCTCCTTCTACTTCGGTAACAACAGCCATAAATGATGCCATTTCTTCTGGAAGGAATGGAAAAGGTTGTGTGGTGGTTTTTTCATCGGGCAATGATACTCAGTCAACAATTCCATACCCCGCCAATTTAGCATCTGTTATAGCGGTCGGTTCCGCCACTTGGAATTCAACTCGAGCGCCGAGTTCAAATTATGGAACAGATCTTGATGTTGTTGCCCCTGGTGTCTATATTGGAACGACGGACATACAGGGCAGTGGGGGTAGTTCTCCGAATGACTATGATATAGAGTCTGGTACATCTATGGCTTGCCCTTTCGTTTCTGGTATTGCAGCTCTATTGATTGAAGCAAATCCTAATTTAAGCGGTGCAAATATCAAATCTATTATAGAGTCTACTGCACGTAAAATTGGGAACTATATCTATACGAATAGCTCTGGACATTCTAACGGCACATGGAACAACGAAATGGGTTATGGCATGGCGGATGCACCAGCGGCAATAGCTTCTTTAAATGCCACTATTTCAGGTTCTGATATTGTTTCTTGTTCGGGCAGTACTTATACGTCTAATATAGCGGGACACTGGGATGTTTCCGGTGATATCACAATTATCAGTGGTCAGGGAACGAACAGCATTACAGTGGCTTCAAGCAGTTCTGCCGCGCATAGACCAGCGCAGATATACAGAGGGGGAGCTTCGAAAGCTGTTTATGTAGGTGCGCCTCCTATCACGAGCATAACGGGGCCGCAACAAGTCAATGTAAATAGTTCGGGCACCTATTATGCGACATCTATACCCAATGCCACTTATCATTGGGAATTGGATGGCAATCCGGTTGGCAACGGAAACTACGTGGCTTCTATTACCTTCAATAGTACGGGAACTCATACGGTTACTTGTTTTACTAGCACACCCTGTTCCGGTATGGAGCAAGATTTGCTGTATTATTATGTCACCGTCCACTGAATTTAGCTTTTCAACATTGCTTTCTCCACCTGGAAAAAACGATTGATACCCGTTCCGTAAAAACGGCCATATCCGTTCATTTGCGCAGCTTTCAGAATTTCCAGAAGGCAGGTGAACGGATATGCTTCGTCTTTTACCGCAAAAGTGCAGCACCTTTCGGGGCGGACGTTACCCGGCATTAAGGAAGCGAACCAAGCGTACTTCCGCATTAGGCTCGAGCGGGAAGAGCAATTCGCCCGCCGATGTGCGCAGTCCCTGTTTGGTGAAAACGCCGGCGGTACCTCCTGCCGTGCGGAATTCCGCCTTGCCCAGCAATTGCGCCAAAACAGGATGCTGCATCCAACGCATCACTTCCGAGAAGCGGAATGGCTTCTTTGCCTCCATGGCTTCTTCCAGCATGGCGGTAGAATACAAATAAGGGCTTTTTAGCTTTTTGAGTACGCCCCGCAGGCGTACCACGTAGGGGTCTTTGCGCAGTTTGGGCGGGACGGTGGCCAAGGCGCCGTGTCCCGGCTTGACGTAACGGATATAGGCGCCTTTTTCTTCTTCTACCTTTATATAAATGCGCAAGCCTTCCCTTTCCTTCGGCACGAAACAGGAGGCCAAGCTCTTGATGCGTACCGATTCCATGTTCCAGACGAGGCGTATGATAGAACCGTATCCCCCGTTGCGTGCCAAGTTGCCCAAGGCGATGCGCACGGCCCGTTTCTCGCTTTCCTGTTTTTGCGAACCGAAGGCTTTGCTCTCTTCGCGGAACTGTTGCAAGTATTCATAACGTTCGAGCAAGGCGGCTTCGGCCTCCTCACCCAAGGGGAGCAGGGCGTAGTTCATCAAGTCTTCCTTGTTGCGCTTTGCCTCGATGCGTGCGCGAAGAGCCGAGACTTCCTCTCCTCCACGTACTGCCCGGAGGCTTCGCATGAGGCGGAGATGTTCGTTGCAGGTCGACATGTATTTGCTCGCCTTGCAAATATGGTCGAAGGTTTCCTCGCCTAAGGCCGACTCCACTTGACGGAACCATTGCAGGTCGAAGGCTCCCGCGCGCAGTTCTTCTACTTGTACGGTCGTATGGTTGCGGATGGCTTCTAAGAGCTTCTCCTGGGTGCCCGTACCGATATGGGCATGAAAGAAGAGTCCGGCCGATTCCAAACCCTTTATCTCTGTGGCCGCCTCCACCAGGTGAAGCCACTGGGGCGCCACGACGGCCGCTTCGGCCAAGCGCCAGGCGGAGAGGGAAGCCCGCTTGGCATAAATGGCCAAGGCGTCGGGCGTATCGGTAGGCAGCGGGTAGCAGGAACGGGACAGTTTGGTGAGCACGTCCCGTTTCGTGCCGCTTGTGCCGTAATGGCTTTCTACCCGGGCGCAGGGTAAGGCGCCGAAGCTTTCCTGTATC
>JAISGW010000014.1 GCA_031262895.1 Tannerella sp.
GGTGTCGGGCTTGAGGGCGTCCAACAGGATATGCGCCGAAAGTCCGTACACTTCCACATGCTTCGGGTTGAACAGGCCCGGTGTATAGGCGGCGTCGTTCTCGTCGTAATGGAAATCCCCCCCGTTCAACAGGATGGAGCGGATGCTCAAGTCCACGTCGCTTGCCTTGTGGGTCGTGTCATGGCCGGCCAGGGCGTCTATCAGAAACTGTATGTTCAGGGGAGCGGAGGCCGTCGGCCGGTCTAAGCGTACGGAGAAGTCGAACAGGCGGACCGTGTTGAGCACAATCCGCTTGTGCAGCAAAGGCAGCAGACGTATGCCCGCGGCCAAATGCTTCGCCTCTAAGGCGCCTACGCCCGAGCGGTCGTTGAGGCGGACACTGTCTAAGGTGATGTAATTCGGCCAATCCCAGTCCACCCCGCCGATGGATACGCCGGTCTGCAGGCGTTCCGAAAGGAAACTTTCCAACCGTCCTTTCACCGTCCGCTGTACGCCGGGTAGCCGGAGCAGTCCGGCGGGAATGGCGTAACCAAGGCACCAGAGCGCGAAGAGCGCCAGGAATATGTGCTTTAGAGCTTTTATTTTCTTATGCAGTTGTTTGCTGCAAAGGTACTTCAATTTATGAGTTAAGACTATAAAGACTATGAGACAGCAAGACTATAAGACAAATCTTTTGGTTTCATGGTTTTTTTCTTGTTTCGTCACCATCCGCAAGCCGGTGTCTCACAGCGTAATGTCGGTGACTAAGGCTTTTGTCACCGGCCTGTTCCGGGCAACCCTGGCCGCCATCCTTCCCGGCCGCAAAAAAGCAGGGAGTTTGCGCAAAAACATGGAACTTTTAGCAACCAAAAGTCCTACGTTTTTTCGAAAATATGGAACTTATATTTGAAGGCTTCGGACTTTATTGAAACGACATAAGGTTTCGTGGCCTCAAGACGTTGTCTCGTCGTCGCAAGACGTTAAGATTTTTCCTCAAGACGTTGAAATTTCGCCGCGAGACGTTGAGATTAGGCCACGCTTAATTCTCCATTCTCAACTTTTAATTCTTAACTCTCAGAAGGGGTATCCTACGCCGAAATGCCAGGCGAAGTTGCCTCTGAAATTGGGTCGGAGGATGGCCCAGCGTCGCAGTCCTGTTTCCTGCGGGTCGTAGGCTTTCCAGCCGAAGTCGAGGCGGAAGAGCACGAAGTCAAAGTTCAGGCGTATGCCGATGCCGTAGGCCAGCGCGATTTCCTTGTAAAAGCGGGAGAAGTCGAAGTTGCCGCCTACCTGGTCGGGGTAGGGGCGGATGGTCCAGATGTTGCCGGCGTCGGCGAAGAGGGCCGACTCGAATTTCCAGAAGAGCTTGGAGCGATACTCTATGTTGGCTTCCAGCCGAATGTCGCCCGCCTGCGTGAGGAAGTTGGCCGAGTCCTTCGACATGCTTCCGGGGCCGAGCGAGCGCACCGACCAACCGCGCACGCTGTTGGCTCCTCCGGCGAAGTAGCGCCGCTCGAAGGGAATCTTGTCGGCATTGCCGTAGGGGACGGCGACACCGGCCCCCAGGTGGAAGGCCAGCCGGTTGCGGTCGTCCAGTACCAGCCCCTTGCTGTAGTCGAAATCCAGCTTGGCATATTGCGAGTAGTCGATGCCGAAGAGTTCGTATTTCCCGTCGGCGTCCTTTTTGGCGTCGAAGAGGTGGGAGAGGCCGTAGAGCACGTTGCCGGCCAGCTCGACGGAGGCGCGCAGGGAATGGGTATCGCGCTGCCGGGACTGGGGGTTGGAGTTATTATAGGTATAGGTATAGCTACTGCTGACGATGAACTGGTCGGTGTAGTCGTACAGGCGCGTGACTTCCGGCAGGGAATCGAGGAAAGCCTGGTTGATGCGCGGCATGAAGAGGTAGTCCACGTCGATGAGGTTGAAGTTGTGTTTGGCGAAGGAGTTGTTGTTGCTTTGCCAGTTGTAGCCCCATCGTGCCGAGACGACGGCGCGTTCGTATTCCGGGCGCGTCTGGTTGTTATAGCTCAGGCGGAATTCGGTGGAAGCCCTCACCTTTTTGCGCACCGTCTCGTTGAGGAAGGGAAAGAGGAACTGGGGGAAGCTGAGCGAGAGGTCGCCGCCCACTTCCCAGTAGTTGTTTTGCCCGAATTCCTTGACGCCTGAGAGGGCCTCGTAGGCGCCCCTGAGGCGGGCGGAGAGCACCTCGGAGCCTTTGAAGAGGTTGCGGTGCTGGTAGTTCATGCTGGCGGCCGCTCCGAAGTCGCCGGCCGAGTTAGTGCCCTCAATGTCGAAGCCGAGGCCGTGCACCTTGGCCGGGGAGGTGAGGATGGTGGCGCTTAGGAGCAGGGAGTCGTTCTCCTCGCTTTCCTTGAAGCGTACGTTCGCGTTGCGTAGGGCCTGCATGGCGGCGAAGGCCGAGTAGGTCTTGTCGAGGTCGCGTTCGTCGAAACGCTTCCCCGGTTGGAGGAAATTGCTGTGGTAAAGCACGCCCGGGCGCAGGCTACGGCCGTTCTTCCCATACAGGATGCGCACGCCGCCCCGCCGGGCCGAGTCGCTGGGCTGGAAAAGGCTGTCGCCCGCCAGTTGCATGGGGTCGTAGTCGGTGCGTATGGTCACGTTCTTGATGAAATAGGGTCGGTGGGCTTCTTCCTTGATGCTGCCGTCGGGCAGCACCTTGCGGTGCGGGAAGAGGAGCATGTCGAGCTTGACCCGGTGGGTGTCGGCCGTGGTGTCGGCCAGATAGCCCAGGTTGTCGCGGTTGAAGGCGTAATAGCCGTTGCGGCGCAGGAGGGTGGTGATGCGCTGGCGTTCGCGGTCAAGCAGGTCGCGGTCGAAAAGGTCGCCTTCCTTTATATAAGGGCGGTATATCTCCTGCGTGGGGCGGAAGGCCTCGGCCAGCCAGTTGCGGCGCGGCGCCTTCAGATGGGCGATGCTGTCGATGGCCCTGTCGGGCAGGTGCATCCGGTAACGGCTGATGAGGTAAGGCCGGTTCACCCGTACCCGATAGGTGACGACAGCCTTCTTGCGGCGGGAAGTGTCGATGCTGGCTCCCACTTCGGCATCGGTGTAGCCTTTGTTGGTGAGGAAACGCTTCAGCTCGTTCACGGAGAGGTCAACCAGCGAGGTGTCAAGGATGACAGGCGGCTCCCCCATGCGGCGCAGTTGCTTGTTCAGCCAGCTCTTCGGGTTACGGCCCGACCAGTCGTACACGTACAATTGCCATTTTATCAGGCCGAAAGACTTGTAATTGGGGAGTTGGCGGAGGTAAGGCTTCAAGACGGAGGCCGGGTAGCGATTGCTGTCGACTTTGATGAGCGCCTTGTCGAGCAGGTATTGCCCTTCGCCCACGAATTTTGTGGAACTGCAGGCAGCTAAAAGCGCCATGCAGCAAAGTGGAAATAAGATACGCCCCAACCGCTCCCGCATGAGATTCTTTGTTTTGGGGGCAAATGTACGGCAAAGCAGGAAAATTTTACCTACTTTTGAGGCATATTAAAAACATGCTAAGAAAGAGCTAATATGAAAAATCTGATGTCAAAAGTCCTGTTGTTTGCCGTCCTCCTTCTGGTGAGCGCCACAGCTTCCGCCCAGCAAGAGAAGACGTTTTCAGGCACATGGAGTTACGAGACGACCGCCGTGCCCCCCGAATACCAGTCGGGACAGGTCAGGTTCGCCCAGCAAGCCGGCCAGACGCTGGTCTTCGTCACCTTCGGCGAGGGTTCCGACAAGGAATCCTTAGCGCCAGGCGTCCTGCTGAAGCAGGATGGCAAATATCAATGCCTCCTCGACGTGCAAAACATGGATGTGAACCTGAGCGTTTCAAAGAAGGGCAAAAATTTGCAGGTACTGGTCAACGTGCCCAACATGGACCCCTTCAGTGTCGAACTGCATCCCGTGAAAGCGCAGAAGTAAGGTGCTGACCGTTTACCGAGCCTCCGCGGGGGCGGGGAAGACGCACAAGCTGGCAGGCGAATACCTCAAGCTGCTCTTCCTCGCCCCTACTGCGTACCGCCATATCCTGGCCGTGACCTTCACCAACAAGGCCACGGATGAGATGAAAAGCCGTATCATGGAGGAGCTTTACAAGCTCTCCGCCGGACAGCCCTCCGATTACGCGGCTGAACTGGCCGCCCTTTATTCGCTTAACGAAGCCCAGGTGAGGCAGCAGGCGAAAAAGACGCTGCACCGCATGTTGCATGATTACGGCGCCTTCAACATCAGCACCATCGACCGTTTTTTCCAGCAGACCATGCGCGCCTTTACCCGGGAAATCGGCCTGGAAGGCGGCTACGGCATAGAGATGGACCGCGACTTGGTCCTTTCCGACGCAGTCGACAACCTGCTGGCCTCCCTCGAAAAGCCGGAGAATAAGGAATTGCTGGGTTGGCTCCTCCGTTTCGCCGAAGAAAAGGTGGAAAACGGCGGGGAGTGGAACTTGCGCCGGGAAATCAAACGCCTCGGTGCCGAA
>JAISGW010000015.1 GCA_031262895.1 Tannerella sp.
CGACCGCGTCGATGTGAGGTTTGGCCCTGGTGAACATGTATCCATAGCCTCGCCTGCAGATGATATTCTCGGAGTAAGGGCCGAGCTTCTTACGGAGGCGGGTGATGTGCACGTCGACGGTTCGTTCGAAGACGCCGCTGTCGTCACCCCAGGCTTGGCCGAGAATGTCTGTCCGGCTGAAGAATTTCCCCTCGTTGGTGACGAGTAGCCGAAGGATATTATATTCGGTACGCGTCAGAGACAGTATTTTGCCGTCCAAGCGGACGGTTTTGGCTTGTTCGTCTATTAGTAAACCGCCGTGTGCGACGGTTTGGGGACTGTGTGCTTCGCTGCGTTTGAGGACACTGCATACGCGTGCAATGACATTTTTTACGGAAAACGGCTTGGTGATGAAATCGTCGCCGCCGATGGAAAAGCCGGTCAACATGTCGTTTTCTGTGTTTTTGGCGGTCAGGAAAATGATGGGCGTATTGTTCCCTTCCTTACGGAGGCGGGCGGCCAGCTTGAAGCCGGATATGCCCGACATCATCACGTCGAGCAGGATAAGGCGGTGCCTCGTGTTCAAGATTTGTAGGGCGGCTTCGGCCGACTCGGCCGTGTCGACTGTAAAGCCTTCATTTTCCAAGTTGAATTGGAGTATGTCTCGTATGTCCTCCTCGTCTTCTACGATTAGGATGTTCGCTTCATGTTTTTGCATTACCATGTCTGATGTCTTTTCCTTCAGCCAGGAAAATGGCCGCCTCGGCGATGTTGGTGGTGCTGTCGCCCACTCGTTCCAAATTGTATGAAATGGCGCTTAGGTGTATCATATTCCTGACTTCCGCTTTGTCCAAAGGGACTCCGCTGAATTTTTCCTGCAAATATACGCCTATTTCATTGAATAGGGCATCCAGTTTATCATCTTCCTGTATGACAGCGTATGCCTTTTCCGTATCCGTGCTCGAAAAGGCGACAATAGACAGGTTGAGCATGCTGCCTGCCCGTTGGGCCATCTCTCGCAAACGTCGGGCCAGCGGATCGAAAGCGGGATGCGCCAGTTCCGTTTGCCGGAGGAAATGGATGATGTTCAGAAGCAGGTCGCCTATGCGTTCCAGATTGGTGGTCACGTCCAGGTAGGTGATGATTTTCCGCAAGTCGGCGGCGACGGGATTGAACTGGAAGATGGTGAAGACCACTTCTTCGCGCAGTTTCACTTCGAGACGGTCAAGTATGATTTCGTTGGCTTCGGCTTCCTCGTATAAGGTGGAGATATTATTGTCTTCCAAAAGTTTGGAGCAGATATGCCATTGGGTGACGGCCGTGCGTGCAAGCAGTTCGAAGTCATGCAGCAGCAGGTCTAATTGTTTTGTCTTTATTGCGTTCATCTGTCAAAATAGGAATGATGGCAAAAATTAAAATGTTGCTTTTCGAAAGCGTTCGCTTTATCCGAAGGAACCGGTCAGGTAATCTTCCGTGCGTTTGTCGCAGGGTTTTGTAAACATCTGCTTGGTCGCCCCGTGTTCCACCAGTTCTCCCAGATACATGAACATGGAATTGTCGGATATGCGGGCAGCCTGCGACATGTTATGCGTAACGATGATGATGGTGTACTGTTCCCGAAGTTCGAGGATGAGTTCTTCGATGCGGGAAGTGGAGATGGGGTCGAGCGCCGAAGTCGGCTCGTCCATCAGCAGGATTTCGGGCTTCAAGGCCAGGGCGCGGGCGATGCAGAGGCGTTGCTGCTGTCCGCCGGAAAGAAAGCTGCCTTTCTTGTTGAGGACGTCTTTTACTTCTTCCCAAAGGTTGACACTGCGCAGGCATCTTTCCACGATTTCTTCCTTCTCAGTCTTGTTGAGGGAAAGGCCGTTCAATTTGTAACCGGCCAAAACATTGGCACTGATGCTCATTGTCGGGAAAGGGTTGGGCCGTTGGAAGACCATGCCGCAGAGTCGGCGCACCTGCATGGGGTTCATTCGGAAAAGGTCTTTGCCCTTGAAGCGGATTTCCCCGCTGACTTTGATTTCCGGGTACAGCTCATGCATGCGGTTGATGGCACGCAGCAATGTGCTTTTTCCGCAGCCCGAAGGCCCCATGATGGCCGTCACCGTATGTGGCCGTATACTCGCCTCTATATGCTTCACGGCCAAAATGCCTGGCGTGTAGGAAACGCAGAGGTCGGAAAATTCTAAGATGTTTGCTTCTGTTATTGGATTTTCCATCGTTTGGATATGCTTTTGGCTGCCAAGTTGATGCTCAAGACGAGCAGCAACAGCAGGAGAGAAGTAGACCAGACAAGCGGTAGCAGGTTGGGGTCGTTGTAAAACTCCCAAATGAGCAAGGAAAGCGAACTGGAGGGCTGCAGAGGATTCCCGTTGACATAGGCGGCGCCCAAGGCGGTAACAAGGAGGGGCGCCGTTTCGCCCATTACCCGTGAAACGGCCAAGAGCGAGCCGGTGAAGAGGCCGCCGAAAGCTGCCGGCAGCAATATGCGCAATACTACGGCGGTATAAGAACCGCCCAGGGCCAATCCCGCTTCTTTCAATGAGCTGGGAAGCATCTTCAGGCTTTCCTCAGTGGAACGTATGATCATCGGCAGCATCATGAAAGCCAAGGCCACACTGCCGGCCAGTGCCGAATAGCTCGACATGGGGCGTACTACCCAGATGTAAACCACGACGCCGATGACGATGGAAGGCACGCCTTGTAAGAGTTCGCTCAAGTTGCGCACCCAAGTGCTTAGGGGCTTGCCTTGGTTTTCCGCCAGGTAGATGCCGGCGGCCAAACCGGTGGGGATGGCCATGAGTACGGCCATCCCCAGCATAAGCAGGGTGCCGGTCAGGCCGTTCAGCATGCCGCCGGGAATGGCTTCACCGCTCATGCGGGCCAGCATGGCTTCCATCGAAGTGGGCGCCACTTCTGTGAAGAGCTTGATGTCGAATTGCTTGAATCCTTTGGAGAACAAATCCCATAGGATAAGGAACAGCGGCAGCAACGTGACGGTTGAAAAGAAGCAGACTAATCCGAACGACAAGCGGTCCTTGAATTGCCGTCGACGCTTATGGAGCAAGAGGGGGGCAGATTCGTTCATCGGCTGAGTACGCGTAAGATGTATTTGGCTAACAGGTTGATGAGAGCCGTAATGAGGAAGAGCAACAGGCCTATGGCCATCAGCGAGCTGAGTTTCAGGCCGCCTGCTTCGCCGAATTGGTTGGCGATGAGGCTGGCCATGGTGTTGCCGGTATCTCCTAAGCTGCGGGGAAGGTTATTCGTGTTGCCTATCAGCATGGTCACAGCCATGGTCTCGCCTAAGGCCCGGCCGAAAGCCAGCACATAAGAGGCGAAAATGCCGGATGAGGCTACCGGAATGCTGATGTGGCGTACTACTTCCTGTCGTGTGGCGCCTAAACTGTAAGCTCCTTCTTTCAATTCATTCGGTACCATGGCGAAGAATTCGGTACTCAGGGATGAAGCGTAGGGGATGATCATCACGGCCAACACGACCGAAGCCAGCAGGATGCCGAAGCCTTGCCCGTTGGCGCCGGCCGTTACCATGAGGGGGCGCAGCATGTAAAAACCCCAAAGTCCGAAAACGATGGAGGGTACGCCTGCCAACAAGTCCACGACGGAACCGAGGAAGGCGGCTATCTTTTTTCCAAAGAAATATTCGCCGTTGAACAAGGCCACGGAAAGGGAAAAGGGGAAGCAAAACAGCAATGCCAGCGAAGCGGTAAGCAGTGTGCCTGCGATGAAGGGCAGGGCGCCGTAAGTGTCGCTGCGCGGGTCCCATTCGGAGGAGGTGATGAATTTCCCCAGTCCGAAATGCGCCAATGCCTCCCAACTCTGCGAAACAAGGGCATAGGCAAGGCCTGCCGTCAATAGAATGACTGCGCAGGCCGCCCCAAACAGGAGAATTCTGAAAAACCTGTCTCTAATAATCATCTTTTCTTTTTGTTTATCTGTTTCTTTTCCTCGGAGGCGGGCCGGTTGTCCGCTCCGGACTTAGTTACTGGCGTAGAAGCTGCTGTCCGTAGGTCATCGTTTTT
This sequence comes from Tannerella sp., assembly GCA_031262895.1. Classification (GTDB taxonomy): domain Bacteria; phylum Bacteroidota; class Bacteroidia; order Bacteroidales; family Tannerellaceae; genus JAISGW01. Next base: position 4,023 of record JAISGW010000015.1, read on the forward strand.
ACTTGGGTTGCAGCTATCTTTTGGACATTTGGAGGGAGGGGTGTGTAGAAGGTGCGGCCGGCCATCTTTTGGCCTTCCTCGCTTAGGAGGAAGAGGAAAAGTCCGGATAAGGCTTCGGCTTGCGCCCTGCTACGTTTGTTATATTGTTGTTCTGTATAGGCGACCAACCAAGTGAAGGTGGCTATCGGGTAGGCTTCGGGTGCCGGCGAATCGGTGAGCGTGGCTCGGGTGTCGGAGGGGAAGTCTGTATTGTCGGCTGCGGCTGCTATGTTGTGCTCGCCGGCTTCCACGAAGTGTCCGGCACGGTTCTGCAGGATGGCGGAGGGCAGTTGCAAGGCCAGCGCGTATTCGGAGCCAATGTAGCCGATGGCACCTTCCGTTTCGGCCAGAATGCCGGCCACGCCGGGGTTGCCTTTGGCGGCTATGCCGGCGGGGAACTTCAGCGACTTCCCGGAGCCGATGTCTTTGCGCCAGATGCTGTCGGCCTTGGACAGGTAATCGGAAAAGACCGCGGTCGTCCCGCTCCCGTCGGAGCGGTAAACCGGCGTGATGGGTTTGGCGGGCAAGTGCAGGCCGGGGTTGACGGCTGCCAGGCGGGCATCGTCCCAACGTTCGATTTCGCCCCGGAAGATGCCGGAGATGAGTGCCGCGTTCAGCCGCAATTTGTCTATGCCTTCCAATTTATAAGATAAGACGATGGCGCCCATGGCGGTTGGAACGTGGATG
>JAISGW010000026.1 GCA_031262895.1 Tannerella sp.
CCACCTTTTTAATGGCAGGAATGCCCAAGCGCGGAATGGCAGGCACGCCCCAGTTTTCCGTGAGCAGTGCTATCTTCTCTTCCGGTGTCATGGCCGCCAAGACCAGTTCGACACGCCGAGCGACCGGCAATTTGTCGTCCATCCACGGCCGTTTCCCTGTTTGTGCAAAAAGTGAACAAGGCAAAAGCAACAACGCAACGAACAGGCATTTCGTATAAATCGTTTTTTTCATCCCCTTCGTTTAGGAAAGGGGGCGTGCCTGAGAAAGCACGCCCCGCATTCACCGAATCTAATTATTAATTAAGGAACGCTTATCTGCTGTATCTCCGAGTAATTGTAGTTGTTGAACGAGTCGTTGACCGCAGCACCTACCCGCACGTAATAAGTGTAGCCCGATTTCACCGGTATGGGCGCCAGGGTGTACACCTTACTCGTGTCGGAAGTGCCGACTTCGTCGGCCCAGCTCTTGTTGATGGTCAAACGGGCATCCGTGTACTCGCCTATGTTGATGTAATTGGTGTTGCCGCAGAACTGTGTCAGGCTCACGAAAGGCATGATTTCACGCAAATCGGGCAGGCCCGCCGTCTTGGGTGCCTTCAAACGGCAAGAGATGACCAAGTTCGTACCGTCGAGCACGGCCTTGAAGTCGAGTATCTGCAAATAGGGTGTCACTTTGAAATCCTGCTCGGTCGTGCCGTCGAGCTTGACGTTCTTAACGGTATCGGCCGGCCAGAAAGCGCCGCCGTAAGGCAGCATGTCGTAGGTGCCGGCAAAAAGTTTCGTGTCGTTATAAGAGCCGTCCTGCTTGACCGACAAATCCTGGTAGACGAGCGTGCCCTTTGTCCAGGAGCGTTCCCAGATGCGGATTTTGAAGCCGTCCTGCGAGGCGAGGATGTTCTTCTCCGTGTAGGTGTCGACCACGTTTCCATAAAAGCGGCAATTCGGTTCGTCATAGTTGTCTATGCCCATGCAGGAGCTTAAGCCGAGCAAGGCGAAACTGAGCAGGGTCAAATATATTCTTTTCATATCTATTGCTTTTTGCGATTAATAGAGGGGATTTTGTACGAGGTTCGCGTTTTTGCTGATTTCGGAAGCGGGAATCGGTTCGTAGTAGGCGTTCTTGCCATAGTTCCATACGCCGTTGAACTGGTCTTTCTCTTCTAAGTAGATGTACTTGTTTTCGTCGAGTACATGATAGCAGAAGAGCACCTTGGGCGTGAAGTTGCGCAGGACGCGGTCCACGACGCCCCAGGTGCGGAGGTCCCACCAGCGTTGATTCTCGAAGCAGAGTTCGCGGTAACGTTCGTCGCGGATATATTGCAGGTTCTCGTCAATGGGGTAGCCGTAGGTAGCGCTGAGGTCGGCCGGATTGGCCACCATGCTGTGCGGCGTGGCGCCCGCCCGTTCGCGGATGGGGGCGATATATTCTTCGAAAGCCTCCTGTTTCTTACCCAGTTCATAGGCAGCTTCGGCCATGTTGAGGTAAATCTCACCCAGGCGGAACACCTTCCAGGCCTGGTCGCTCATGTACACGTTGGCATCGGCCGCCGACATGTTTGGATTGATGTACTTGCGGACAAAGGCGCCCGTCAGGCTATTGTTCTCAATGTCGTTCAGGCGACAACCGTGTGTCCCGGCGATGGCGTAGGCCGTGCCCTCGTAGGTATAGGTCGCGCCCTTGGTGCCGGTGAGGATGCGGTTGCTGCTCGCGTTGATGGCCGCCGTGGCACTGCCCTCGTCGGCAGCCGCTGCCGTACCCTGGTAATTGACGTAGAGGCCGCGCTGTATGTCGAAGGTATGGCCGCGAAGCTGGTCACCCGTGAAATACATGATGCCGCGCAGGCGGGGTTCCATACCGTTCTTGATGTCGGCGGCCTTGTCGAAGCGGACAGGTTTGCCGTCTTTGTCGGTAATAGCCGGGAAGTCGAAGAGCTTCATCAGGTCGTAAGGCGGCGTGCCTTCGGAGCCGACGAAGCTGGAGAAATCGGGCGTCGGCACCATCATGGCGTCATAAGTATGGCAGAGAAAATCGCCGTGCGGCGCCGTATGGTCGTATTGCTTGACGAAGATGTCCTCCGGCGAATTGGTGGCCAGGAAGAGGTCGGCGTAATTCTGGGCCTTGTCGGGGTTCAGGTTATACAAGGAATACGGCCCTTGGAGAATCATTTTGCCCGCGTCGTAAGAAGCCTGGAAGAAATAATTGGCCTCGGAGGGGTCCATCGTGACCAATCCTTGCTGGGCAGCCTTCTGGTCGGCCTGGAAGCCGAGGTAATGCGAATACTTGGCGATACGTCCGGCATAGAGCATGGCGCGCGACATCAGGGCGGCGGCCACATATTTGTTGGCACGTCCGACCACGCTGGTCGCCGGGAGGTTCTGCATAGCCGTTTCCAGCTCGTCATGGATAAAATGCCAGGTGGCGGATTCCGTAGCCCGCTTCACCTTCAGGGAGTCGGGATTGCCGGTAGGGTCTTGCACGGTGGTCACCAAGGGCACACCGCCGTAGCGCTTGGCCAGCCCGAAATAATAGAAGGCGCGCAGGAAGTGCGCCTCGCCCATCAGGGCGTTATAGGTCGTCTCGTCGTAGTCGCCCTTATAATCGGGGAAGTTTTGGATGAAGTTGTTCACGTCGCGGATATGGTCGTAAGGCCAGTAGCCGAAGCCGGTGTGCTGGTCGCGCATCCAGCCGTTGTCCAACTCGCAGGTGGAATTGGCCAAGCTGTTTTTGGCACTCTGCCAGTAGTTCCATTCCGGACGGAAGCCCTTGTCGGCATAATAGACGAACTCCTCTATGGGCAGGTTGTTGTACAAGCCGCTGAAATAGGTCTCCACGCCGTATTCGCTGCCGAAGAGGCTGCTCTGGTCGAGGATGCCCTTGGGTTGCAAGGTCAAATCCTGGCAGGCCGAGAGCGCGCCGCCCAACAATGCCACTAAAGCGATATGCTTGATATATTGTTTCATTTATCGTACGTTTTAGAATTTGATGATTGCACCTACGTTGTAGGTCTTGTTGTTCGGGTAACTGTACATGCTAACGTAATCGCCGTCAGGGTTTTTGACGGCATCCACGGTGTTGCCCTCCAAGCCCGGATGTTCGGGATCCATGTTCTTGAGGCCGGTAAAGGTGAGCAGGTTGTATCCGCTCACGTAGAGGCGCAGGCTTTGCACGCCCAGACGCGACAGCCATTGGTGAGGCAGGGTGTAACCGATTTCCAAAGTTTTCAGGCGCACGTAGGAGGCGTTCTGTATGATGGCCGTCCCCTCGCCGGTGCTGTGCCCGGTCACGGGATAATAGCCCGAAACCCATTGAGTACTCGGGTTGAAGAAATCCGCGTTGGGGTCGGAGGGATGCCAGCGGTTCATGAAGTAGGCCATGGCGCCGCCGTCGAAGGCCAGCGGCGAGGCAAGGGCTTCGCCGTATTCCGTGTACACGCCGGCCGAGCCTTGG
>JAISGW010000121.1 GCA_031262895.1 Tannerella sp.
AAAAAGAAAGTATTTGTCTCCGGCAAATGGCGCTATCTGGGCGACCATAGCTGGTTCGACCCTTCGCGTTGCGCTTGGCGGATGCTGAAAATGCCCAATATGGAAACGACTTCTTCCGACATGTCGGGAGACGATTTGGAATTGCAAATCACAACCAGCGCAATCACGGACATCGGTGTGCACAAGGCCATCACTTACGACTTGCACCTGACCAGCCTGCGCAATGAATACCTCTGCCGGGCGTACACCTATAACGTGTACAAGGCCGACGACGGTACTACCTATTATATAAGGAACACTTCGCCCGATGCCATCCGCATCTGGGCCGGCCGTTATCGCATAGACATCCAGTTCAACGGTAATTTTTACATCAACCATCGCTATTGAACGGACCTGAGCGAAGGCAAGGGAAGCCCCCGCAGCTTGTCATCCGGCAAGTTGCGGGGGCTTCCCTTTTATGGCCGCCGGCAGATGGCAAAGTATTTGTAGGGCGGGTCGAAAAGAACCTATGGAAAAGAAGGAAAACAAGATTATAAAGGAAAAGAAGCAGACCTGCGAGGCCCCGAAGGCGACAAATTTGCAGGCGGAAGCCGCCAAGGCGGCAGAGAAAAGTGAAGCAGCTGACAAAGTGTCTGAAACGGCACCGGAAGAAGACAAAGCCGAAGAACCGGCTGCGGAAGATTGGAAAGCCCGTTACGACGAACTGAACGATAGCCACCTGCGGTTGAGGGCGGAATTTGACAACTACCGCAAGCGCAGCCTGCGCGAGAAGGCCGAACTCATACGCTCCGGCGGCGAGACGGCATTGGTGGCTCTCTTGCCCGTGGTCGACGACTTCGAACGTGCCCTGAAGAACCTCCGCGAGGCCGACAAAGTGGAGGCCGTCAAAGAAGGGGTGGAACTCATTTACAACAAATTCACCGCTTACTTGAAAGCCCAGGGGGTGCAAGTTATCGATACTGAAGGCAAGGCCTTCGACACCGAAGCCATGGACGCCATTGCCATGCTGCCGGCCGGTTCCGAAGAGCAAAAAGGAAAGGTGATGGATTGTGTGCAGACCGGATACCGCTTGCAGGATAAAGTCATACGCCATGCCAAAGTGGTTGTCGGAGAATAAAGAAACACAAACTCGGATATGGAGAAAAGAGATTATTATGAAGTGCTGGGCGTGGACAAGAACGCTACGGCCGAAGAGATAAAAAAAGCCTACCGCAAGAAAGCCATCCAGTATCATCCCGACAAAAACCCCGGCAACAAGGAGGCCGAAGAAAAATTCAAGGAGGCGGCCGAGGCTTACGACGTGCTCAGCGACCCTCAAAAGAAACAACGCTACGATCAGTTCGGACATGCCGGTCTGGGTGGCGCCGCGCAAGGAGGCTTCTCAGGCGCAGGCTTCGACATGGACGACATCTTCTCGCGCTTCGGCGACATTTTTGGAGGACATTTCGGTGATTTCTTCGGCGGCGGAAATTCCTTCACAGGCTCCTTCAACACAGGCAATGCCCGCCGCGTGAACCGGGGCAGCGACCTCCGTGTACGCGTCAAACTCACCTTGGCCGAGATTGCCAAGGGCGTGGAAAAGAAAATAAAGGTACGCAAGGACGTCGCTTGCCCGCATTGCCACGGCACGGGCGCCGAAAGCGCGGCTGATGTGAAAACCTGCCCGCACTGCCACGGTAAAGGCGTGGTCATACAAACCACCAATACTTTCCTCGGTATGATGCAATCGACGGCCGTTTGTCCGCAATGCCACGGCGAAGGGAAAATCATCAGCCACCCCTGCAAACAATGCCAAGGGGAAGGCGTTGTCAAAGACGAGGAAATCATCAGCCTGCATATCCCCGCCGGTGTGCAGGAGGGCATGCAGCTTTCCATGAGCGGCAAAGGCAATGCCGCACGTCGCGGTGGCAAGCCGGGCGACCTGCTCGTCCTCGTGGAGGAAGAACCGCATCCCGAATTGGTGCGCGACGAGAACGACTTGGTTTATAACCTGTTGCTCACCATTCCGCAGGCGGCCTTAGGTACTTCCGTGGAAGTCCCCACTGTCGACGGCAAGGCCAAGGTGAAAATTGAGCCGGGCACCCAGCCTGGCAAGATGCTGCGCTTGCGTAACAAAGGCCTACCCTCGGTGAACGGCTACGGCACCGGTGACCTGCTGGTCAATGTCAGCGTGTACATTCCCGAAAAATTGACCGATAGCGAGAAGAAGACGCTCTCCGGATGGGAAGAGGCCGCCAATTTCCGTCCTTCACCCTCCGTGAAAGAAAAGATATTCCAGAAGTTCAAAAGCTATTTTTCCTAAATATAGTTGAGGGATTATTACCTATCTTTGCGGTCAATGACGAACGATTAATGGACAACAGATTGACCATGAAGAGAAAAACTGTATTTGTGCTTGCCCTTTGCCTGATTGCCGGTGCCGCCGTCCGAGCACAGGACTTTGACACTTATTTCGTAGCAAAAAGCCTGCGCGTGGATTTCGCCCTTTCAGGCAATGCGGCCGGACAAAGCGCCGCCCTCGAACAATTGCGGGAAGAGCCGGTCTGGGGAGGGCCGGTTAAGAACCTCGTCGAACCTTTCGATTATGGCGGCTATGCTGTAAAAGTGTTCGACCCGGCCAGCGGCAAACTGCTCTATAAGCGCAGTTTCAACACGCTTTTCGAGGAATGGCGCACCACGGCACAGGCAAAGGAGGAAGTGCAGTCGTGGACGAACAGCGTGGTCGTTCCCTTTCCCAAACAACCCGTACGGGTGGAAATCAGCGGACGCGACCGCCGCGACATGAAGTTCTATCCCTTGCTGCAATTCAAAGTAGACCCTAAAAGCCTCTTCATTGACCGCAGCCCCTTGAAGGAAAACAAAATCACGCGCCTGCAATACAAAGGCGACCCTGCTAAGAAAGTTGACCTGGTCTTCCTCGCCGAAGGCTATACGGCCAAGGAACAAGACAAGTTCCTGGCCGATGCGAAACGCTTCATGGAAACGCTCTTCGCCACTGCACCTTACACGCAACGCAGGAACGACTTCAACGTCTGGGCCGTAGGCCTCGTCTCGCAAGACGAGGGCACCGACGTTTCCGGCAAGGGCATCTACAAGAACACCGCCCTGAACTCCGGCTATTATACCTTCGGACTGGACCGTTACCTGACTACGCCCGACATGCGCAGCATTCGCAACGCCGTTTGGAACCTCCCCTGCGATGCCGTTTTCATCTTAGTCAATGCCAAGACCTACGGCGGTGGCGGCATTTATAATTTCTATGCTATGGGCACGGCCGACAATGCGAGAACGCAAAAGGTCTTCGTCCATGAATTCGGGCATGCCTTTGCCGGCCTGGCCGACGAATATTTCTCCTCGACCGTAGCTTACGACAAGGACTTCTACAATCTCAAGCAGGAACCTTGGGAGCCGAATATTACCACCTTGGTCGACTTCGCCTCCAAATGGAAGGACCTGATGGCGCCTTCCACTCCCATCCCTACTCCCGCTACGCCGGAGAACAACGACAAAGTTGGCGTTTTTGAAGGCGGCGGTTATCTGGCCAAGGGCATTTATCGCTCAGCCGAACACTGCATGATGCGCGATTACCTGCCTTTTCGCGGCCAGCCTTTCTGTGCCGCCTGCACCCGCGCCATCAACCGCATGATAGATTATCTCAGTGACCAAACAATAGAAAAATGAAAAAGATTATTTTGGCAACTTGCTGTGCCGCCGCTTTGGTCGGTTGCAGCCAAAAACCGGGTTATACCATCCAAGGTACAACAACTG
>JAISGW010000086.1 GCA_031262895.1 Tannerella sp.
ATATAAGGCAAAAAGCCTACCTTTACGGCACGAACACAAAACAAAATGAAAAGCTATGACAATACAACAATTGGAATATCTGACAGCTTTGGACACTTACCGGCATTTTGCCAAGGCGGCGGAGCATTGTCATGTAACGCAACCTACCCTGAGCATGATGGTACAGAAATTGGAAGACGAGTTGGGCGTAAAGCTTTTCGACCGCCATGCGCAGCCCATCAGGCCTACCGCCGCGGGCGAAAGGGTCATTAAACAGGCCAAGCAGGTCCTTTACCAGGCCTCTTTAGTGAAGGAGGTCGTTTACGAAGAGGAAAATTCCCTGAAAGGCGTCTTCCGCTTAGCCATCCTGCCGACCATCGCGCCCTACCTCCTGCCCCGATTCTTCTTGAAACTGACCGCCAAATACAAGGATTTGGACATACATATCCAGGAAATGAAGACCTCGCCCACTTTGGCTGCCCTGCTGGCCGGAGAAATTGACGCAGCCCTCATCGCCTCGCTGCCCACCGAACCCGACCTGCAGGGGCAAGTCCTGTTCTACGAACAGTTCTTCGGCTACGTGTCGCGCAACGAGCGTATCTTTTCCCATGAAATACTGCGTACTTCCGACATCGGCGGCGAACGCCTTTGGCTTTTGGACGAAGGGCATTGCTTCCGTGACCAGTTAGTGCGCTTTTGCCAGTTGGAACAAGTGAAACTGCGCCAGGCGGCTTACCGCTTAGGCAGCCTCGACACTTTCATGCGCATGGTGGAAAGCGGCAACGGCGTCACCTTTATCCCTGAGCTGGCCGTCGACCAGTTGGGCGCCGAACAACGCGAGCTGGTACGTCCTTTCGCCATTCCCAAACCCACGCGCGAGATTGTGCTCGTCACGCGGAAGGATTTCGTGCGCCATGCCGTGGCCGACCTTTTGGCCAAAAGCATTCAGGACTGCGTGCCGGCCGAGATGCTCAGCCTGCAGGCTTACGAACTTCAGGTCTAATCAGAGCTTGTTGGCTGCGTTGCCCGGCGTCTCTCCCGGGGTGGGGTAAGAACGCCCATCTTGGATGATGGATACGGCACGCAAGACGACCGGGTCGTCCTTGAACAAAATGGGATAGAATCCGCCTTCATCAAGGAAATTGCGGGCAATGTAAGCTTCCAAGTAATTGCGTATCAGTTGCGAGGAAATTTTTATCAGGGCAGGACGTTTCTTCACGCCCTGCTTTTCGGCGAAGTCGGCCAAGTTCTCGACTAAGGGTTGCTTCTCTAAGTAGGCGTCCAAATCCTGCCAGGTCTTGAACTTCGACAGGCGGTCGCGGTTCCGGTCTGAATATTCGAGCGCATAGAGGTAAAGGATGTTGCTGCTACGGGTCACGCTATTGAAATAGGAAGTGATGCCGGCCGTGTCGCTGGGGATGAAGACGTCGGGGATAATGCCGCCGCCGCCGTAAACCTTGCGCCCTATGGAGGTGTGATAGACGGGCAGGCTGTCGGTCTTGATGCTGTCGGCCGAATAGAATTCGCCGTGCATGTAGCGGTTATAGATGTCCATTTCGTAATCGGCTGCGTCTCCAAGCTTGTATTTCTTCTGGATGCAACGGCCGGAAGGCGTGTAATAGCGGGCAATGGTCAGGCGCAACTGCGAGCCGTCGGAGAGGGCGAATTGCGTTTGCACCAAGCCTTTCCCGAAGGTGCGCCTCCCGACGATGGTGCCGCGGTCATTGTCCTGTATGGCGCCGGCGAAGATTTCGCTGGCCGAGGCCGAGCCTTCGTTGGTGAGCACCACCAGCGGGGCATTGATGCAGGTGCCCGTTCCGTTGGCGTACATGTTGGTGCGCGGGAAGGCTTTCCCCTTGGTATAGACGATGAGCTTGCCCTTGGGCAGGAACTCGTTGACCATGTTCACGGCAATCTCCATGATGCCGCCCGTGTTGTCACGCAAATCCACGATGAAGCCCTTGCAACCGAGTCCCTTCAGGCGGGCGATGGCGGTGATGAACTCATTGTAGGTGGTGCGGGTGAACTTGCTCACCTTAATATAACCTATTCCCGGGGCAACCTCGTAGGCCACATCTACGGAGTTGACCGGCACTTCGCCGCGGGTCACTTCCACTTCGATGAGGCCTTGGTGCCCGCGCCTTTTGATGCCGAGCTTGACCGTGCTGTGCTTCTTGCCGCGCAGGTTCTTCATCACGGCGTTCTGGTCGACCTTCTTCCCTGCGAAGATGGAGTCGTTGATGGTGATGATGCGGTCGAAAGGCAGGATACCCGCCTTCTCGGCCGGCCCGCCGGGGACGACGTTAATCACCAGGATGGTGTCTGTCTGCAGATTGAAGGAGACGCCTATGCCGCTGAAGGAGCCTTCCAGTTCCTCGTCGACCGCCTGCGCGTCGCGGGCGGGTATGTAAACGGAGTGCGGGTCCAGCTCGTTAAATATTTGCGGGATGACGCCCTCCACCAGCTTTTTCATGTTGACCGTGTCCACATAATCCTGGTCGATAATGCCCAGCACGGCATCTATCTTGTTCGCGCCCGACACGGGGATGCTGCCGCCGCGGAAAGGATTGCGGTGGTAGTTCCCGATGAA
>JAISGW010000101.1 GCA_031262895.1 Tannerella sp.
CATCCAGGCCGCATAGGTGTCGGCGGATTCTACATAGGCGCCCCGTACCAAGGCCGAAAGCCTGTCCACCGTATCGTTGCCGGTCAATTTCAATGGGGCAAAGGCCTGCCCTATCTCGGGCGCCTGCCAGACGTCTTCAATTTGTATCAGCTTTTCCATTTCCAATTCATTTTGTGGCAAAGATAGGATGAAAATCCACATCTTGAATTGGGAAAGTGGATAAACGAGGTCATAAATCCACATATTAAATTGGAAACGTGGATAAATGAGGCCATAAATCCACATATTGAAGTCAGACTGGTTTCACCCCGCCTTTGCGCCCCAGCCCAAAGCCCACGCGGTACAGGTCGGGCATATTGATGCGCCCGCATCAAATAGCGTTTATTTGAACAGTTCCCAGAAGTGGAGCATCTTGCGGCGGATGACAAAGCCGAGGCCCGTTTCGGTGACCTCGCCGTCGAGTATGCTCTGGTAGTTCTTGTCGTGGAAAAGACGCAGGTAACCGGTGCCGGCCTTGTTCAGGCGCCATTCTAAAGAGGCGTTGTCGATGAAGGATTCGTTTTGCTTGACGTTACCGGAAGAGACCTTCCCGCCGATGAGCAGGCGGAGGCGGTCGTTGTAGAAACGTTTGGCCAGGCGGAAGGAATAGTCGGTGCGCTGTCCGCCGCCCGCTTCGGCGCTTTGCTGGTAGGTGTTCAGGCCAAAGGAGATGTCGAAGCCTTTGAGGGCGTCGCCGGTCACGTTGTTGATTTCGTTTTGCAGGAAGCCGGTCAGGGCACTTCCCATATCGAGGTTCAGCTTGCCGGACCCGCCGGCCAGATAGAGGCCGGTGACCATCATGCCGACGGCTTGGGTGGAGCGGCCGTCGGCTCCCATGCGGTCGAGTTCGGCCTGCATGGCGGCGTCTTCGGGGGCGGCGATGGTAAAGGCCAGCCCCATATCCTTCAGGCGCTTCTTGAGGTCTACGCCGACCTCAAAGTCGACCGGCCGCGGCGGCTCGCCCGATAGGCTCGCGGAAGCGCGCATCAGCTGGGTGGCGGCCAGGTTGAGCAGAGGGTTCATCGGGTCGCCGTCCCATTGGATATAGCTGCCGTCCTTGATGGAAAATTCCTTCAGCGGGATGACCGGCAAGGCATATTTAAGACGGCCGCCGCTCAGCGTGTAGCGCCCGTTCAGCAGCATCTGCCCTTGACGGTTGTATTGGAGGGAGAGGTCGCCGCCGCCTTCTACGGAGACGAAGCTGGAGCGGTCGGGCTTGAGGTCGGCCCGCAAGCGTACGATGGGGTCGATATGCAGCACCAGCAGCAGGTCGGTGCCTCCCAGGAGAAGTGCCGGGCGGCGGAGGCGTCTGAGCCGGCGACCTGCCGTATCGGCAAAAGAGGTGAAGCTGACTAAGCCTGACAAGCGGTCTTCGGCGGCCAGCGGGGAATCCTGCATGACGTAAGTCAAGTTGGTAGAGCCTAAGAGGTCGAGCTTGCCACGGATGTTCAGCGCCGCGAGGGGGCCGCGCAGCCTGGCGTCGGCGTCGACCAGCAGTTTGCCGTAGGCGATGCTTTCCGCGCGGCGGTCGGCATCAAGCAGTTGAAGGTCTTTGCCCGAAGCGTGCAGGTCGGCGCGCGGGCGGGAAGGCCGCCTGAAATCGATAGTGCCATCTAATATCAGGGGATTCTTTCCTGCCGCAAAGATGCGGAAGCTGTCCATGCGCAGGCGGTTGTCGGCCAGCAGCAGCTTCTTGTCGTCGAAACGGAAGCGCGTATCCAAGGCGGGGACAAAGGCCGAGGCCGTATCCAAGCGGAAGAAACCCGCTATCTTCGGCTGTGCGGCCGTACCCGAGAGGGAAGCCTCGGCATCCAAGCGGCCTGCCAGGGCGGCCTGCTTCTGAGGGACAAAGGGATTGAACAAAGCCAGCGGCAAGGAATCGACAGAAAGGCTGCCTTCCAAGCCGCCCTTTTGCGCGTCATACAAGGCCGTGGCCGAAGCCGCCTCTACGTGGTTCTGGTAGAAGTGCAGGTCTACCTGATGCTGGTGTTCCCCAACGGGGAGATAGACGGCGTTCAGCGTCAAGTCGCCCACCAAGCTCTTTACATAGCTCAGGCTGTCTATGTGGGCGTCGGCCGCCAGCAGGAAAGATTGCGCGGAGGGCGCGTATTGCAGGTCCAGGCCCAAGGAGCCGCCGAAATCCAGGTCACCGCCCAAACCGTCGGAAAGGGCCTTCATGGAGAGGTGTGCCAGCTCGGCATGCAGCTCCGGGTAAATGCTGTCCGCCCCCATTTGCGAGCGGAGGGTAAGCGAGGCGTCCTTCTCGCCCGAGAAACGCAGGTCGGCCTCCACGTCCTTGGCGCCGTATATGCGCAGGTAATTGTCGGGGTTCAGGCGGAAAGGCTGGAAGGCGATGACGGGCGTATCGGGAAAGAAGTGCACTTCTACGCCCTCGGGCGCATCGGCGAGGCGGAAGCCCAAGTCTAAACCGACTTGCCCTTCCTGATTGAGGTAGGAGAAGTGCGCGTCGGCATAGCGGTAAGACAGGCAGCCCGTCGCCGAGGCGATGAAAGCCGTCTGACGCCGATAAGGGCGTTTGATGATCTCCGCCAGATAGGAAAGGCCGTCGGCTTCGGGGCGTATGCTGGCGCGTATCGTGTCGATGCGCAAGGTATCCTTGTAAAAATTAAACAGGCCGGCGTCCAAACGGAGGCCCTCGGCCGGAGAGGTGGAAGCGTCGAGTGCGAAGCGTTCGTAATCGAAGCCCTTCCGCAGCAGCAAGTCGTAAAGGGGATTGTCCTGCGCCGCCGCGAAATGCAGTTTAGCTTCCGGCAGCAGGGGGCGCAAGGCATTCAGGTTGAGCGAGGCGCCCTTGGCTAACTGGCGGTTCGCTTCCTCGGAAAAACGGCCAAGGCGCTCTTCCAATGCGACCGGGCCGGCATTGCCGGTCAGGGTGAAACCCAAATCGCCCGCATGTAAGGAGAGGCGGGTCGTATCAGCACCGCTTTGCGCATGGAGCACTAAGGTCTTGGGATGGATAGCTTCCCCGGCGATGTTCAGCTCCCAATTGCCGAGGGTAAGGTCCAAGAGGTTATTCTCGCCCAAGTCGCTTTTCAGCTCTAAGAACGACTGGAAGGAAGTGGTCAAGGTGTCGCTGCTCAAATGGAGCGCCAGCAAATCCAGATGGTTCACATTACCGCTCATCATCCCATCAAGGCGATGCCGTTGCAGGCTTCCGCTGAAGTCGAAGTCCATCTTGGCGGCGGGCGTCAGGCTGCGAAAGCCGGCAGTCAAGTGGCCGCCCCGCAGGTTGGCGTTGAGTTGCAGGCTGTCGAGACCGGTGCTGCCGTAGCGCAAATGCCGGATGCGCCCACGCAGCCGTAGGACGGCAGAGTCGGCAAACAGGTCGTCGCCTCGTCCGGCGAGGCGTAAGTCGGCTGTCAGCAGCCGGAAAGAGTCGGCGGGCAGAAAGCGGGCGGGACAAAGGCTGTCGGCAAGCAAGCGCGCCGCATAAGTCTTATCGGGTAAGGAGAATCGGCCGTCGGCCTTGAGCAAGGAAGCGCCGTCGCCGAGCAGCAAGTTGAGTTCGAGGCCTTGTTTGGCCCAATGCCCCGTTCCTTCCAGACGCAGGCCGGCCGGTATGCGGAAGGAGCCGAAATCTTTGGCAGAAAACGATTCCGCCTCCACACGGAGGGCGGCCGTCAACAATCGGGTTTTTAAGAGATGGGCGCCTTCACCGGAGAGCTTTATGGCAAAGACGCTGTCCTGTCGGGCGGAGAATTGCAGGCGGCGCAGTTTGTCCGGACTGCCGTCGGCTTCAGCTTCAAGCGACAAGGGGGCCTTGTCCGTCTTCAAAGACTCGGGCAAGTCGCCTATGCAAGCCAAGTCGGCCGAACCGAGCGAGGCGTTTAAGCGAAGCCCGAAGGCCGCTGTCGATTGGCCGGTTAAAAGTCCGCGGGCAAGATTACCCTCTACGGAAAGGTGGCTGTGCGGGGTATTCAAGCGCAGCGTCTGGATACGGAAGGCCGCGCTGTCGGCCGAAGCCTCGCCCCGGAGGGAGTCGATACGCAGGCCGCAACGCTCGGCCAGCCTCAGGTCGCGGAGAAGCAGGTGCATCCGTTCGGGGGCGTAAACGAGGGAATCGAAGGCAAGGGAAAGGTCGTTCAAATGGAGATGCGCCGGGTCGAGGTGAGGAGATGGCCGTCCCTTACCCATGTCAAAGGCCAATTCCCCTTCGCTTAAACGGAGGGAATCCAAAACGTAAGCCTCTTTTGCCAAATCGAAATTTCCCTTGCCGGCGCGTAAACCTTTGACGAAGGCCTGCAAGGAGAGGCTGTCGGAAGGCATCTGCAAGGATAGGCGGAGGCTGTCTAAGGCGAAATCATCCAAGCGAATCGTCCATGACGGAAGCGCGGAGGAAGTGTCTTTGGCGGCTGTGTCAGGAGAAAGCGTCAGCCGCAAGTCGGCATCGGAGAGCCGCAGCTCCTGCACTTCGGCTTTCTTCTGCAGCAAAGGAAGCGGCCGGAGGCGTAGATGCAGTTCTCCCAAACGGAGGAGCGAATCAACCTGTAGGCCTTTTATGCTGAGGTCAAGGGGGAAGACGAGGCGTATATGCTCGGCTGAAATTTGCATCTTGGCAGCCTGCCCCGCCTGGCGCAAAGCGCGACGGAACACATAGTCGCCCACGGGCGGCACGTAAAGCAGAATCCCTGCCAGCAGCGTCAAAGCAAGCGGCAAAAGCAGGATGCCAAGGATGCGTTTCAGCCAGATTTTCACCTCATAAGCCTTCTACTCTTCAAGCCACTGATGGAGCAAATCCATAATCTGTTTCTTCATGTTGTCCGGCATGTTGCTGATGCGTGAGCGGTGGCTGCCGTTGGGCTGGAAGAAGAAATGTTCGTTTTTCTTTCCCTTGAAGATGGGCGCGTGCACGGAACTCCAGGGGTCGTTGGCGCCGTAGATGAAAATCATCTTCGGGTCGTTGTCCTTCAAGTAATTGTAAATCTTGTGGTAGAGGGCAGGGTCGAAGGTGACCGGGCGGGCGCTTTCGGGCACCATGATGCGGTTCAGGTAGCCTTCGGCGGTCTTTATCGTGAGATATTTCCGAAACGGTTTGGTGTCGTAGCCGTAATAGCCCAACTCGCGGGCGGCCTGTACGTAGAAGGAGGAATTGGGTTGGTCAAGCGCCCAGTAATCCGGCCCGCTCACCTTCACCAAATAATCGAAGAGGCTGCGGTCGTCGCTGTTCTTGGTATTGGGGATGCTCTCCACGGGGGTACCCCATTGCCAGAAGGCGAAAGAAAATTCCAAGGTGCAATAATCCAGCACTTCGGGCAAGGATATGGAGAACTTGTAGCCTTTCTCGTCGCAGAAGGTCTTCAGCAGAGGCAACATCTTGGCTTTACGCTTGAGCACTTCCATTTGGAAAGCCTTGACTTTTGCGCGCCCGGCTTTCGTTCCCGTCTTATGCTCAATGAAGGGCTGGTGGCGTCCGTCTTCCACGCCCCGGCAAAGCGGTCCCACGTAGGGGACGGAAAAGTCCACGTCGTTCGGATAATAAGCCCGGTAAAGCATGGTGGTCTGCCCGCCTTTGCTGATGCCCGAGGAAATCCATTTCCCGTGGTAAATACTTTTGAAATCCATGGTGACATGATGCAAGTCGCCCGCCCCGTTGGCGGCCGTCAGATATTGCCAGTCCAAGGGGGATGGTGTGGATTCAAGGAAATAGCGATGCTCCACAAAGACGACGTTCGCGTCCAGCAGCTTCGACAGTTCGTCCTGATAGGAGGGGCGCAAGGCATAGTCGCCCCCGTAGCCTTCGGTGACGAGGACAGTCGGCCGGTCGTAACCCACATGGCAGACGATGACCCGCTGCGTGAAACTGCCCTTTTCCGGATGTTGATGGTCTAAAGGCTGAGTGATGCGCACTAAATATTTTTCGGCATAATGGTCGGACTTCAGCGCCTCAATGCGACTCAGGTCTTTTATTTGTTCCAGTTTCTCCTTCAAGCCGGAGTCGGCAAAAGCTTGTACGGAGACAAGCAACGAGATGAGTAAGGATAAAAAGATACGTGACATACTTTGGTTTTATTGGTTAGATGGTATGGTTTTGAAAACATAGCCCTCGCCCAAGAGCCATTCTATGCTCCGGGGGAGGGCCGCTTTCATGTTTTTTTCGGCTTTCAGGGAATCATGGAAAACGATGATGGAGCCGTTGCGGGTATATCGCTTCACGTTGCC
>JAISGW010000176.1 GCA_031262895.1 Tannerella sp.
ATAGCTTCGGCGTGGGCGATTTCGGCGACCTCTATCTGCTCATCGACTGGGCCAAGGCGACGGGGCAGACTTTCCTGCAGCTCCTTCCCCTCAACGACACAACGGCCACCTACACCTGGCGCGACTCTTATCCCTACGCCGCCATCTCCGCCTTCGCGCTGCATCCCATGTACATCTGCACCGATAGGCTGCTGCCCATTCTCGACAAGGCTAAGGCGGCGGCCTTCGACGCCAAACGGCAGGAGTTGGAGCGCCTGCCGGAAGTGGATTACGAGAACGTGAACAAGTGGAAGCTGGCTTATTGCCGCGAAGAATACAAGCTGTTAGGCCTGAAGGTATGGGATATGCCTGACATCGCCGAATTCTTCAAGAGGAACATTTCCTGGATTTTCGCTTACGCGGTCTTTTCCTATTATCGCGACATGTACGGCACGGCCGATACCTCCCAATGGGGAAAGGATGCCGTCTTCAACCCCGTCCTTTCCATGAAAATGTGCTTGCCCGGACATCCGGCCGCCAAGGATACCATCTTTTACATGTTCGTCCAATACCTCCTCTACAAACAGTTCGACGAAGTGGCTACTTATGCCCGCAAACAGGGCGTCGTTTTGAAGGGCGACCTGCCTGTCGGCATCGGGCGGTACAGTAGCGACACCTGGTGCTTTCCGCAGTTCTTCCACCTCGACGGACAAGCCGGTGCCCCACCCGACGACTTCTCGGCTACCGGGCAGAACTGGGGCTTCCCCACGTATAACTGGGAAAACTTCAAGCAAACGAATTACCGCTGGTGGAAGCAGCGCTTCGCCATGATGGAGAAAACTTATGACGCATTCCGCATAGACCATATCCTCGGCTTCTTCCGTATCTGGGAAGTGCCGCTCGACTACGTGCAAGGCCTCTGCGGCCATTTCGACCCGGCCTTGCCGCTCAGCAAAGAAGAGATTGAAGCCTTCGGATTGCCCTTCAACGAGAAGCGTTTCACCACCGCACATATCAACGTCCGCTTCTTGCCCGCACTTTTCGGCGAAAACACCGAACAGGTAAAAGACACCTATCTGGCGCAGTCGTCTTCGCATCATTTCGTGCTAAAGCCTTTCTGCGACACCCAAAGAAAAATTCAGGCCCTCTTCCAAGGGAAGGATGATCCGGCCTCCTGCCGTATCCGCGACGGGCTGATGTCTATCGCCAACGAATGCCTCTTCCTGCACGACCCCAAGCAGAAAGGACGTTTTCATCCCCGCATCGCCGCCTCCGGCTCCTATATCTATTCCGAGCTGGCCGAGGAAGAGCGTGCGGCTTTCGACCGCCTTTACGAGGACTTCTTTTACCATCGGCACAACGATTTCTGGAAGCGGCAGGCGGAAAAGCATCTCGACCCCTTGCTGATGGCCTCGTCCATGTTGCCTTGCGGCGAAGACCTGGGCATGATTCCGGCTTCCGTGCCGGAGGTGATGAACAAGTTCCAAATCCTTAGCCTGGAAATTGAGCGGATGCCGAAGACCCCGGGAAGGGAATTTGCCGACGTGAAAACTTTGCCTTACCGCTCGGTCTGCACGACTTCTACGCACGACATGCCGCCACTACGCTATTGGTGGGATGAATTGGGGACGGAGCGCCGGCAGCGGTATTATAATCAGGTTTTGGGCCTGCAAGGCGAAGCGCCCTGCGATTGTACGCCCGAGATAGCCCGCCTTATTCTTAAAAATCATCTGGACTCCCCTTCCATGTTGGCCATCTTCCCCTTGCAGGACTGGCTGGCCATGGACGGTGTACTGCGGCGTGCCGACTTCCGGGCCGAGCGTATCAATGTACCCTCCGAACAGCATTATTGGCGTTACCGTATGCACCTCTGTTTGGAGGACCTGCTCACGGCCGATGACTTCAACACTTCCCTCCGCCAACTCATCCGCGAGAGCGGACGCTGAGCCCTTTTCCCCGGCTGTCTGCCTTACGTAGGGTTCATCCGTGTCCCTTTCAATGCGACGGCCTTCGTCTGCACGTCATTGCTGACCTGCATCTCCAAGTCGCCGTCTTTGAAACGGCAGACGTATGTCTCCGTTTGGTAATCTTCCAGATAAAGCAGGCGCAACTTCAGGGTGGAGGCGTCGGTCCAGCTGCCGTAGCCGGCCACGGGGAAAGGGGCCAGTCCCTTGGGATTACGCCGGGGAGAAAGGAAATAAGGACTTAGGCGCCTCGTTTGCCCGAACTGCCAGCCGTCTTGTCCGAAGGCAAAGCGGCAGGTGTCCGCTCCTATGCGCAACTGCAGGGCGCAGACGCCGGCCGAATCGAAACGGAAAGCCGCCTCTTCAAAGTGCAGCGGGTTGTCGGCGAAACGGAAACTACAGGCCGTGTCGGTGGGAAAGCGCAGCGAGTCGGGCGTCAGGAAGGGAACGGGAATCGCGGCCGTGTTGAGGGCCGTAGCCAATTGCTCCTGCATGTCGCGGCTGGTGACGTGCAAAAGGTCGTTCATGGCCGGCTGCAGGTATTGGAAAACGAGGTGCAGGACATCCTGCGTCTTCCGCGTGTTTTCGGTGATGACAACTACGGCATCCTCTTTAGGCATGACAATGATGAACTGCCCGTCGGCGCCGTCGGCCCGGTAAGCACCGTTGGTGCAGCGCCAAATCTGGTAGCCGTAGCCCTGGGCGCCTTCGTCGTTCATTTCCTCTTTATAGTTCAGGCTGTCGTTCTGGAAGATTTGCACGGAAGAGGCTTCCTTTATCCAAGCCGCATTGAGCAGCTGCTTACCCTGCCAGTTCCCCTGCCGGAGGTAGAACAGGCCCAGCTTGGCCATGTCCTCCGTATGGATGCGCAGCCCCCATCCCCCGGCGGTGATGCCTTGGGCGCCCTCCTCCCATTTGGCGCCGGTGATGCCCAAGGGACGGAAAAGGCGGGGCTTCAGGTAGTCGAAGGTCGTCTGCCCCGTCACCTTCTGGATGATGGCCGAAAGCAGGTAGGAGGCATACGAGCTGTATTGGAATTTCGTGCCCGGCTCGTGCACGATGGGCGTGGCGAGGAAAGAGCGCACCCAATCGCTGTCGCTCATGAAAAAGGTGGGCGCAGGCTCTTGCCCGACACTCATGGTGAGGAGGTCTTTCACGCTCAATTCCTTCAGGTAGGGCGAGACCTTGGCCGGCAATTCGCCGGGGAAAAAGGAGATGACCTTGTCGCTTACTTTCAGCCGCTTCTCCTGAACGGCGAAACCGATGGCCGTGGAGGTGAAGGTCTTGCTCACCGAATGCATGATGTGGCGGTAAGAAGCCTTGTAAGGATACCAGTAAGTCTCCGCCACCACGTTGCCGTGGCGCAGAAGCATGAAACTGTGCATGTCTATGCCTTCGGCTCGCACCGCATACAGGAAACCCAATATGCCGTCTATCATGACGCCCTGCTCCTCCGGCCTGCTGCGGGGGAGCCGCTGTTCGTAAGCCTCGTCGCCCCAGTTGCAGGCCGGAAGCAACAAGGCTAAACTCAAAAAGAAAATGCCTACATGCTTTTTCATGCTCGCCTCCTGTCTTTTTTCTATTTCCTCAAAGCGAGGACAAGAGACGTTTGAGAACGGTCTGCGCCGAGATTTCGCGGTTGGCCGCTTCAGGAATGACCAAGCTCTGCGGGCCTTCTATCACCTCGTCGGAGACAATCATGTTACGCCGCACGGGCAGGCAGTGCATGAAATAGGCGTGATTGGTGAGCGCCATCTTTTCCGCGTCAACCGTCCAGGCGCGGTCGCGGCTGAGCACTTTGCCGTAGTTGGGGTCGCGGTAAGCCGACCAGTTCTTGGCATAGATGAAGTCGGCCCCTTCGAAGGCCTTCTTCTGGTCGTATTCCACACGGGCCTTTCCCACAAAGACGGGATCCAGCTCATAGCCCTCCGGCTGGGTAATGACGAACTCGTAATCGGTGTGGTTCATCCATTCGGCGAAGCTGTTGGGCACGGCCTGGGGCAGTGCGTTGGGATGCGGCGCCCAGCTCATGACGACTTTCGGGCGCGGGGTTTTCTT
>JAISGW010000182.1 GCA_031262895.1 Tannerella sp.
TGAAAGTCGCTGGCTTGGAGACTGTCCATATCCATGCCCAGCACGGAAGGCGAGCTGACCTTGTTGAGGTTAAGGCAGCTCGCGTCGTCCGCCCCGTAGCGCAGGCATTGCAGGATGCCGGTCCCCGCGGGCAAATCCGTCAGCGCCAGACGCGCGCGGCCGGCCTTTGTCCCCATGTCGTAATAGACGGGGATGCTGCTCTCGCACCAGAGGCTGTAGCCTCCCGTGCCGCTGAGCAACTCGGCCGGATTGGAGAAGCCTCGCCGGTTCAGGCCGACAGCAAAGACGATGAAGACGCCGCCCGCTAAGGCGAAGAAGGAGAGCACCGCCTGCTTGCGACGGGCGAACAGGCTGCCCCAGACCAGCTTCTCCGCATGCAAGCCCTCTGTATAACTGCCCTTGGCGCAGACGAGATAATCGCCCCAGAAATAAGCCGTCGCCAACAAAAGAACGCCGACGATGACGAAGAGCGTAACGGATTGCAGGAAGAAGAAGTTGGTGCCGATAGCCAGCAGGGAAACCACAGACAGGACAAGGGCCGTCATTTTTTTCTTAGACAGAGAGAACGGCTTCGACCGGTTAGCACCTTTCTTTTCTTTTAGCGAACGGCGGATGCTGTGATGCAGGAAAAAGAGTGAGAGGCCGCCGCCCAGCACGAAGCCTGCAAGAATCATCGGCAAACCGGGATGCAGCGAGAATCCGCTCGCGTGGGTGGCCCCTACCCAGACATTGCCCAGCAACCAAACGATGAGCAAGGTATAAAGCAGGCCGCCCGCCAGACCAAGCACGGAAGCGAGGAGCACGACCGGCGAGGCCTCTTTCCAGAGCAGCGAGGCGATGCGTTTACGTCCGTATCCGAGGGCTTGCAACAGGGCTATTTCCGAACGCCGCCGGTAAAGCATTTCCGAAAGGGGCACGAGCATAAGCAGGATAGCCGCCACGATGATGAAGCAGCCCAACGAAAGGAAGAGGCTGGAAAAATCCACGCCATTGCGGGCTGCATACAAGCCGGATTCGCGAGGATGCACGAGTTGCAGGCCGAACATTTCCGGCTGTAATCCGCCAAGCGAGGGCGAAGCGGCGTTTGTACGGATGGAGGTGGCATTGCCATAGGCATTGCTCCAGTCGGGGGCAAGGGCGGCGTAGGCAACAAAGGCCTTGGGCGTCGTACGGTATTGTGTCCAGTAATCCTCGTCCGCGTCGGTAATCAGCTTCATGTTGATGGGCAGGTCGCTGTTCCAGTCGGTGCAACGTTCCACATCGGAAAGGCCGGGGAAGTCGGGCACCAAGTATTTGTCGTCGGCCCATTCCCTGATGGGGACAATCTGCCGCACAACGAAAGTCTTCCGGTGCGTCTCCAGCGTCTTCAAGCCTTTGGCCGTAAAATAGCTCATGGAAATCGTGTCGCCCAAACCGGCATGCAGGCGTTTGGCCGTATAATCGGAGAGCAGGATGTCGTTCTTCTGCAGCATCCTGTTTCCGTAGCGGTCGACCGCCGTGACGAAAGAATAAGGGATGGAGTCGTTCTTGAAGCATATACTGTTCGCCAGGTAAGCGAAGTGGCGATCGCATCCCGGATTGTCCTTAAGCAGCGTCTCCGTCACCTCCTTCTGAAGGAAGGCGCGGTCGGAAGTGATGACAGTACGGCCGTCCGTATCCCTATGCAGGGACAGGCCGGAAGCCCGGTAAGTCCAGGCCTTGTCGAGTTGAGCCTCGCTGATTTTGCGCCCGCTCAGGATGAGGTTGATTTTTCCTTCCGTCTTCAGTGTGGCGCATAATTCTTTCCGGTTGACGAAGATATTGAACGGCAGGCTCTGGTTGTTTTGCAAGCTGAGGTTGCCGCCTTCCGCAACGGGAAGGATTCCCGCGCAATTCAGTCGCAGGCTGGTCGTGTAGTTGTCGGTCACGAAGAGGGAGCCGGAAGGAATCAGCCCGGCGGCAGGCAAGCGGAGCACGACGGGGTCGGAGGCTTTCAGGCCGGCTTCTTTGGCCAGGGCGGGATTGAGTTTCGCGCTACCCTCCGGAATCCCCAAGTCGTCCGTCCCCCAGACGAAGACGGGAATCAGCTTGCCTTCCGCAGCGATAAAACCCTTGCTGAGCAGCAGACCCCGAGCCTTTTCGCCGAAAAGGGGATTCTTCGCCAGGGCTTCGTCCATGAAGGCGTTGCGCGAGAAGATGAGGCTTTCCGTATCACCCAGCCGTTCGCGCACCAAGTTGACGAGGCTGGAGCGCACGGAGTCGCCGGTGACGAGGCTGCCCACGATGACGGCCACCGTGATGAGCGTAGCCGCTGCCATCAAGCGGTAATACCTGGCATAGAAGGCGATGTTTTTCTTTATCAGTTCGCGGAATCTCATTGCAGGAGGCCCTCTTTCAAAGTCAGGATGCGTTGGGCGGCCGAAGAGGTCTCGTCGGAGTGCGTCACCATGATAATAGTCGTTTGCAGGCGCCCGTTGATTTCCGCCAGCAGGCGGGCGATGCCCCGGGCGTTGTCGGCGTCTAATTGTCCGGTAGGTTCATCGGCCAAGAGGAGCAAAGGCTCCATGACCAAAGCGCGGCAGACAGCCACGCGGCTGGCCTCACCCCCGGAAAGGGTGGCCGGATATTGCTTGGCCAAGTGGGCGATGCCGGTCAGCTCCATCAGGTGGCCGGCCTTGGCTATCTCGTCCTGTCCGGCCTCTTCCTTGCGGGCCAGGACAGGCAGGAGGATGTTCTCTAATGCCGTGAGCTGCGGCATCAGCCGGTGGTCTTGGAAGACGAAGCCGATTTGCTTGTTACGAATGAAGGAAAAATCCAATCCGGGTGTCGTCATTTCCGTATCGGCCAACAGGTAACTGCCGCTGTCGGGGCGGAGCAAGGTGCCGAGGATATTGAGCAGCGTCGTCTTTCCGGCGCCCGAAGCCCCCTTGATGGCGACGAACTCGCCCAGACCCACTTCCAGGTTGATTCCCCGGAGCACCTCGTTCCGGCGGTTCTCCCCGTCAGGGAAACTCTTCCATATATTTTGCAATTTGATGATGAAAGACATGGCTGTATTTCTTTATAGGATTCAAATTATTTCTCACCGAAACAGAAGAGGCTACCCTTGGCCGTCAGCACCATGAAATGCCCGCGGATGACGGCCGGCGAGCCGACAATCTGTTCACCGGTATCGTATTCCCAGAGCAGGCGGCCCTTCTCGGCGTCGAGGATGGAGACGATGCCTGTCTTGGTACATACCAAAACCTTGTCGTTGCATATCAGGGGCGAACTCTCCCCCACCTCTCCTTTCAACAGGTATTTCCAGCGGAGTGTCCCATCAACGCGGTTGATG
Source organism: Tannerella sp. (assembly GCA_031262895.1). Taxonomy (GTDB): domain Bacteria; phylum Bacteroidota; class Bacteroidia; order Bacteroidales; family Tannerellaceae; genus JAISGW01. The sequence goes on from JAISGW010000182.1 coordinate 3,314, forward strand.
GACTTCAGGTAACGGTTGCCGGAGAAGAAATAGAGCGCGTCGGGCGAAACGGCCGGCATGGAGACAAAAGAGCCGCCTTCCGCGCTGTCGTCGGAAACGATTTTCTTATGGCGGGAAATCTTCCCGTCGGCCAGCAGCAACTGGTAGACATTGCCGGAATAGGCAGCTACATAGCAATAATCGCCCATGATAGCAGGCGAAGCGGGTACGTAAGCGTCCAAAGCCAGCGAGTCACATGTCTGTCCGGTCTCGCAATTGATGATACGCACCCAGGCGTCGCAACCGCCGAATATCACATGTCCTTTCCAAAGAGCTGCCGCCCCGTTGATATAGTAGCCCGTTTCAAAGGCGCTGAGTTTTTTCCCGCTGCGGGCATCCACGCAATACAGGTAATCGTCATAGCTACCGAAGACAAGGGCCTGCCGTCCTTTGAAGTCCATCAGATTGGGCGAAGCGATGATTTGCCCTTCCGTGGGGAAGTTCCAAAGCGTGTCGCGCCGCGCGAGGGAGACGGCGCTCATCAGGCCGTCAATGCGGCCTATGTACAAGACGGAATCGGCTATCATGGGCGTAGCTTCTACCGTCGTATGCAAGTCGTAGTCGAAGCAGCGCTTCCCCTGCAGGTCGACGCCGCTGATTAATCCTTTCCGGTCGCACCAATAGGTTGTGCCCCGGTCGATGACAGGCGAGGAGAGCGTACGTACGCCGCCCTTGTACATCCATTTCAAGACGGGATGTTTGGGCAGGGGCGTGCTCGTGTAACCGCTTAGGGCGGCGTCGCCTCGGAAGAGCTTCCAATTCAGACTGCCGGAAGAGGAAGCCCCTCCGGAGCAGGCCGACAGGAAGAAAAGGCCTAAGAAGACGGCCAGCGTTTTCAACAGATAAAGGGCGCCCGTGGGGCAGAGGCGCGCCTGCTCACCGCCTACGTGGGCGGCGCTATCTTTGGGCAGGACAATTTGCATACCGAAGCCCCGGTCCTTAAAGGTGAAGCCGTCCTCGCTATTGTACACGCAAAGGCCGCAACGCACGCATTTGGCCGCTTCGAAGCCTACGCCGCTTGCCGCTTGCCGCTTGTCCATGGCGGGGAGCGCCGAAGAAGCCTCGTAACGCGTACGCTTGATGCCTACGTCTGTGGCCGTGCGGCGCAATTTGCAATCCTCCCGACCGGCACAGGCGCAATGAAGGCAACGCGACTTCGACTTGACCGTTGCCTTCAAACGGTTCTTTTCCTTTTCCGTGAAACGCCCCAAGCGCGAGAGGAAAATATCCTTCCGCGTTTTGATAAGAAGCGGCTCCGACAAGACCTCATCTTTTTGAGGCGAAACCGCAAGCCCGGAAGAAGCAGCTCCTGCCACCTCGTGCACGATGTCCCGAATAGCTACGGCCTTGTCCACCGTACCCCGCCGGCAGGCCTTTTCGCAAGGCGCCTTGCAGGTATCGCAGACGATTTCCGGCAGGGCGAAGGCGGCCGCCACGACGGCACCAGCTTTTTCCACAAGTCCGGCATCGTAATAGGCCAACATCTGCTCAATTTCCAAGCCTTTGGGGCAGACCAGCGCGCAGGGCGCCTCGCAGTCAGCCCGGTGGTCGCTCAGGAGCAGCTCGAGCGAGAGTTCGCGTACCTGCTGCACCTCTTCGCTTTCCGTATCTATACGCAGGTCCTCGGTAGGGAGGGTCGTGCAGGAAGGTATGATTTGCCCGTTCGCCAGATTCTTCACGGCACAGACCATGCAGGAAGACTTATGCACTTTCCCCTTGGCATAGCAGAGGGAAGGTATCCATATACCGTTCCGGCGTGCGGTCTCTATCAGGGTCTCGCCCTCCAGCGTTTCAAACGGCTTGTTGTTGATGCTTATCTGCATAGGACAATTGTTTTGTGTTATCGTCGGCCTTGCGGGGCACTTTGCGTATGGCGTGGTAGCTGCACTGGCCGATGCATAGGCCGCATTGCACGCATTTGGAAGTATCAATATGATGCACCTCGTAAGGCGTATAGGGAATGGCGTCGACGGGGCAGGCCTTGGCACATTTGGTGCAGCCGATGCAGGCATCGGTGACCACGTATTTGACTAATTCCTTGCAGGTGCCCGTCCGGCAGATGCCGTTCACGTGCTCCTCGTATTCGTTGCGAAAATATTTGAGCGTGGTCAGCACCGGATTGGGCGCCGTCTTGCCCAGGCCGCAGAGCGCGGCCTTCTTTACGGTCAGAGCCAGCTCTTCCAGCTTGTCTATGTCGGACATCTGGGCACGACCACTGCAGAGCTTGTCAAGCAGGTCAAGCATCCGGCGGATGCCGACGCGGCAGAAGGTGCATTTACCGCAAGACTGGTCACAGGTGAAGCTGAGAAAATAGCGGGCCATGTCGACCATGCAGTCGCTTTCGCTCAATACGACCAAGCCGCCCGAACCCATCATGGCGCCCATTTGCTTAAGGGCGTCGAAGTCGACTGCCACATCGCAAAGCGCGGCGGGGATGCAACCGCCCGAAGGGCCGCCTATCTGCACAGCTTTCAGCTTCTCGCCGCCGTCCACACCGCCGCCGATGTCTTCGATGATTTGGTTCAGGGTGGCGCCCATCGGCACCTCTACTAAACCGCCGTGGCGCACTTTGCCGGCCAGGGCGAAGACTTTCGTGCCCTTGCTGCCGGCCGTTCCGATTCGGGTGTAATTCGCCAAGCCGTTTCTTAAGATATAGGATACCTGGCTCAGGGTTTCCACATTGTTCACCAGCGTGGGCTTGCCGTTCAAACCGGAAGAGGCCGGATAGGGCGGGCGCTGGCGGGGGAAGCCGCGGTCGCCTTCTATGGAGGCAATCAGGGCGGTCTCTTCGCCGCAGACAAAGGCGCCGGCCCCTTCGAACACGGATACCTCGAAGGAGAAGTCGCTGCCGAGGATGTGCGGCCCTATCAACTGCTCCGCGCGGCAAAGTTCCAAAGCCTTGCGGATGCGCACCACCGCCAGGGGATATTCGGCACGTATATAAAAGATGCCCTTGTCGGCGCCGACGGCATAACCGGCGATGAGCATCCCTTCGATGACGCGGAAAGGATAAGATTCCAGCAACATGCGGTCCATGAACGCGCCGGGATCGCCTTCGTCGCCGTTGCAAATCACGTATTTTTCCTTGCCGGGGGAGGCTGCCACGAGTTTCCATTTCATGCCGGTAGGAAAGCCGGCACCGCCGCGCCCGCGCAGGCCGCTCTGCAGGATAGTCTCTATCAATTCCTCGCGTTTCCCTGAAAAGATTTCCTTTTTCAAGGCCGAGAAGCCCTCGTGCGCGCGGTATTCATCAAGGTTCAAGGGAGCGAGGAAGCCGTAGCCCTCGG
>JAISGW010000041.1 GCA_031262895.1 Tannerella sp.
ATTGGTAAGTTCGGCCTTCCGTACGTACTTCGGAAGATGAACGGTTAGGAACTACGCGCGTGTAACTGCGGCCCGATGAATTGCCGGAGGGACGGACTTCCCTCGTAACGGAGGCTCTCCCGCCGGAAACCCTTCCATTGGAAACTCTTCCGTTATTCGAACCCGATACGGCCGGTCGGGAACTCCGACCTTCAAATGAATAGCTGCGTCCTTCGTTGAAAGAACTCCTGCCCTCGTAGGAACTTCTCAAGGAAGTCGCCCTTCCGGAAGTGTAACGGGATGCGGAATACGCACGTCCGCCACTGCGGCTTCCGCCGCGCGCAAAAGAGGAACGCCCGTTGGGATAATAATTGCGATAGGCATAATGCGGACGGCCATAGTGCCCGTAATATCCGCCGCCGTACCAACCGCCGTAAAACCAAGGGTCATACCAGCCACCGTACCAGCCTGCATAGTAACCGCCCCAACCCCAGAAGGGATTCCAGCCAAAGCCCCAGCCCGGGCCATACCAAGAGTAGTACCAAGGCGAGTTCCAATAGGGGCCAAACCAGGAAGACCAGCCTCCATAATAATAAGGAGAATCCCAAGCGTTGCCCACGTTGAGGTTAAAGCTGACGGTAGTCCCGCCATTGGGATCGTTGTCGGTGTCGTAGCCGTAGGAATAATAGCCGTTGCTGAGGTTCAGCTCTACCTGGTCGGCCCCGGCGATGGTTATCTTGCTGGGCGAATGGAAACGGATAATCCGTTCGGTATATTCGTCGTCGGAAGTACGACGGTTATTTTTCGAGATGTAGACCGTATCCGAATGCGTACCGTCATTGTTTGCGTCCGAATAGGAAGCGTCGGGGGCAGCTTGTCCTTCATCGGCAGCAGTTTGGTCGTTGGCGGGTTGTTCCTCGTATCTGCGGTTATAAGCGTCCACGTTATTCCAGGCGGGCTCGTTGTTTGCCTGTGTCGTTACAGCTTGTGTTTCCTGTTGTGTTTGCTGTACTTGTTGCGGTTGTTCCGCCGCGACTTTGGTCGTTTCTTTCTTGTTCTTCCCCGAAGAGAAATACACATCGTCATGGTACACTTGGGAGGACAGCGTTGTCACCGTCCCCAAGAATAAGATGGCCAGTGATGTCAATCTTAAAAGTTTCATTTTCGTATCTCCTCTCTTTGTTGTTAATGCTTTGCTTATTCCAATAGACTCCCCCGGCTTGCCGAGGTTTAATTCGCAAATGTAAAACATTTTTTATTATATGGGACGCTTGCCGAGAGGAAAACGCTGCACAGAAGATATTTCGATGTGCTTGTTTTGCTTTCGGCAAAGCAGCAGGCCCTTGCGCAAGGTATAGGTCTGTAAATTGAAAAGGAGGGCCGGATTAAAGGGGCAACCGTCGATGCGGGTTTCGAAATGCAAGTGCTCCGTAGTGGCTCGGCCTGTCCGGCCGACCAGAGCGATAGCCTGTCCGGCATGTACGCGCTCGCCTTGTTTGACTAAGTTCCTGTAATTATGACCGTAAACGGTTTCTAAACCGTTGTAATGGCGGAGCACGATGACATTCCCATAACCCGCATAAGGTTTGGCCATGCGTACAATGCCGTCGAAGGCAGCCCGTATGGTATCGCGTGCGAAAGTTTTCAAGTCGGCACCGGCATGGTTTTTACGCCTTCCGCCGAAGGGTGAAATGACCTTGGCTCCGGGCAGGGGAAAAGCATGTGGTTGCCGTTGGAGGGCATCTAAGTCGATGGACAATTGGTTGGAATGGGCAAACAGTTTGGGGTCGGTGGCACGGACATTATTTATTTCATAGGAATTGAAATGTTCGGTGATGTCTATATGGCAGGAAGGAAGGGGCTTCGCTTCGGCCAAGCCGACAGCGGGAAGCCGCCAGACAAAAACATTTTCCGCTGCCGGAAGAAAGGCAGGCAGCGCCGCGAGGGGCGGCGCTGCCATGGTGTTGCGGACTGCATGACAGGAGTCCATGCTCATTGCCATAAGTCCGGCCAATAAGCCGTATTTGAGTTTCATTGGAAAGTTTTCACTTGCGGAAAGGACCTTTGACGACCGTGGCCGCCAAAGGTTTGTTGCGCACCTGTATGTAGATGGCGCTGCCGGCCTTGGCAAATTCGGGTTTGACATAACCCATGCCGATGCCTTTCTTCAATACGGGCGACATGGTACCCGAGGTAACAACGCCTATCCGTTTGCCTTCCGCATCGGTAATTTCATATCCTTGACGCGGAATGCCACGTTCGTTGATTTCGAAGGAAACCAACTTGCGGCTGACGCCTTCCTTTTTTTGACGTTCCAATTCGGCACGGTTGGTGAAGTCTTTTCCTTCGACGAATTTGGTAATCCAACCCAGGCCAGCTTCTATGGGCGAGGTCGTATCGTCGAGGTCGTTGCCGTATAGGCAGTAGCACATCTCAAGGCGCAAGGTATCACGCGCACCAAGGCCGACGGGACGTATGCCTTCGGGCTTGCCTGCTTCGAATAAGGCATTCCATATCTTCATGGCGTCGGAGGGATAGAAATAAAGTTCGAAGCCCCCCGCGCCGGTATAACCGGTATTGGAGATAATAACCTGCCTGCAACCGGCAAATTCGCCCGTAACAAAGGAGTAATAAGGGATGGAAGAGAGGTCGACAGGTGTGAGCCTTTGCAGCACGGCCTTGGCTTTGGGGCCTTGGATGGCTAATTGGGCGATGCGGTCTGAGGCGTTTTCCAATTCGGCGCCCACGGCATTATGCCCCGTGCACCAGTTCCAGTCCTTTTCTATATTGGCGGCATTGACCACGAGCAGGTATTTCCCCTCTTCATAGTGGTAGACAATCAAATCGTCCACGATGCCGCCCTTTTCGTTCGGGAAACAGGTATATTGGGCCTTGCCGACAGTCAGCACGGAGGCGTCATTACTGGTGATGCTTTGGATGAATTCGAGAGCCTTGGGGCCTTTCACCCAAAATTCTCCCATGTGGGAGACGTCGAATACGCCCACGCTTTGGCAGACAGCGAGATGTTCTTCCAAGATGCCCGTATATTCAATCGGCATGTTGTATCCCGCGAACTCGTGCATCTTGGCGCCGAGGGCGATGTGCACGTCGGTAAATGGTGTCGTTTTCATAGACTTTCTATTATTTTGATAATCGTAAGCATGCTTTTTTCTAAGGAAGGAATGGGCAGATATTCGTAACGCCCGTGAAAATTGTGCCCGCCGGTAAAGAGGTTCGGGCAAGGCAAGCCCATATAAGAGAGCCTGGCGCCGTCGGTGCCGCCCCGTATGGGTTTGATTTGCGGCTCTATGCCTGCTGCGCGCATGGCTTCGGAAGCCAGCCGGATGATATGTTTCTGCGGTTCCACTACTTCCCTCATATTATAATATTGGTCCTCTATGGTGGTGCTCGTGCTGCCCGGGTATTTCCGGTTCATGCGTTCAGCCAACATTCGGATGACGTCTTTCTTTTGGTTGAACATGATGCGGTCATGGTCACGCAAGAGATAGGAAAGCCATGCCTCTTCAACGGAACCGCCCATAGCCGTAAGGTGGTAAAAACCTTCATAACCTTCGGTGGTTTCGGGGCGCATGGTAGGCGGTAACCAGGAAACGTATTCCATGGCCAAAAGGGAAGCGTTGACCATGACGTCTTTGGCCGTGCCGGGATGTACGTTCCGTCCCTTAAAACGGACTTGGGCGCTGGCCGCATTGAAATTCTCGTATTCGAGTTCGCCGAGGGCGCCGCCGTCAACGGTATAAGCCCAGTCGCAACCGAAGCCCGGCACGTCGAAATGGTCGGCTCCCCGTCCTATTTCCTCGTCGGGGGTGAAGGCCACGCGTACGCGTCCATGTTTGCTGTCCGGATGTTGGACAAGATATTCCATAGCCGAAACAATGGCGGCAATGCCGGCTTTGTCGTCGGCTCCAAGCAGGGTAGTACCGTCGGTGACGATAATATCTTGTCCCCGATAATTGTCCAATTCCGGGAACATGTCGGGCGAAAGGCGTATGCCGCCTTGACCGGAAAGCGGTATTTCGCCTCCCAAATAATGTACGATGTGCGCGTTCACACTTTTACCGGACAGGTCAGGGCTAGTATCCATGTGAGCGATGAATCCGATGGTGGGCAACTCCTCTTTTCCCTCCCCGTTGGGAAGCAAAGTGGCCGTTACGTAGCCGTTCTTGTCTTGCTGCACTTCTTCCAAGCCAATGCTTTCCAATTCGTGGCAAAGGGTCAGTCCGAAAGCACGTTGCCCGACAGAGGAAGGGGTCATCACAGCCGTCTCGTCCGACTGCGTATCATAAGTGGTGTATCGGATAAAACGTTCCGCTATGTTCATGATTCTTGATTCATTTACTCCGCAAAGATACAGCCGCAAAATTATTTTCCCAATTCCTTGGATTTAATTTTACTCCAAATCAAAATCCGAATCAAAGTCCAAATCTTCCGGATCCGTGAATTGTTCGAGTTCGCGGCGGTCTTTTTTTGTGGGACGCCCCAAACCCTTAGCTCTGTCGACGAAACCCGATATGCGGTTCATTTCAAGAATTTCATATTGTTCCGGAGGGGTGACGTTTTCGAGGTATTCAGGTACAAGTTTGGCGCCCATCCTTTTGTCGGCCAAACCTTTCACCCGGAAAGAAAAAGTGATTGGCGGTTTGCGCACCTGGACGACTTCTCCACAACGTATCGTATGTGAAGGCTTCAAGATTTGTCCGCCTATAAGGATACGTCCTTTTTTACAAGCTTCGGCGGCTATGGTGCGGGTCTTGAAGATGCGTACGGCCCAAAGCCATTTATCTATCCGCACTTCTCCATCATCCATGGTTTATTTGTTGTTATATTGGTTCATGGTGTACTCCAAACCGGCCAGGCAAAAACTCCGCACGATATCGGAGGCCGTATCAAGTCTGCCGTCAAGGAGAAGGGATTCTTCGGGGTCGAATTCCCCCAGCACGTAATCGACCTGTCCGCCTTGTGAAAAATTGTGCGCTATCCCGAAACGCAAACGTGCATAAGCGGTAGTGCCGAGTTTTTCTTCTATATCGCGGAGGCCGTTATGGCCGCCGTGGCTGCCGTTTCCTTTGAGCCGAAGCCGACCGAAGGACAGGGCCAGGTCGTCAACGAGCACCAGTAAACGTTCATCGGGTATCTTTTCCTTTTGCAGCCAATAGCGCACGGCCAGGCCGCTATCATTCATAAAGGTAGTGGGTTTAAGCAGCAGCAAGTCCTGCCCTTTGATGCGTACTTCCGCCATATCCCCATAACGAGCAGGGTGGAAGGGCGCCGAAGCGCCTGCTGCCACCCTGTCTGCTATGCGGAACCCGATATTATGGCGTGTCTTCCAATATTCGGGGGGAAAATTGCCCAAGCCGACAATCAAATATTTCATTGAAGCTTAGTTGGCCGGAGCTGCTGTTGCTGCTGCCGGTGCCGCCGTTCCACGCGCGGCGCGCGTGAGCTTGACGCCGCAAACGACGGCGTTCTTGGCATTGAGCAGTTCCAGCTTATCAAAGGAGAGCGCGCCCACTTGGATGGTCTTGCCCAAGCCCAGGTTGCTGATGTCGATGACTAATTTTTCGGGGATGTCCTTGTAATAACCTTTCACACGCAGTTTGCGCATTTCAAGACTGAGCTTACCACCGGCTTTGACGCCTTCGGAATGGCCTTCCAAAGCGATGGGCACTGCAATCTCTATCGGCTTGTCGTCAAAGATTTCCAGAAAGTCGATATGGAGGATTTCGTCGCTGACGGGCTGTGTCTGGAAGGCCTTGATTATGGCCTTGGTCTTGCGTCCGCCTTTGATTGTCAAGTCGACCAAATAAACTTCGGGCGTGTAGAACAGCTTGCGTATGCTGTCGGTGCTCACGCTCAGGTTTGTCACTACGACGCCCTTCTTGCCGTCCAAATCGATGAGGGACTCGCCTTTGGCCAAGGTGCCGTTAAAAGGCAGGTTCACGGGTGCTTGCCCATACAGGACTACAGGAACGAGACCTTCCTTGCGGAGGGCTTTCACGGCTTTCTTGCCGATAGCTTCCCGGGGGGAAGCCTCCAATTGATAGAATTTCATCTTTTAATAGTGTTACTCAAAATTAGTTTTGCTTCTAATTCCCCATCACACGATGTCGGGCTTAAAAAAGCGTGGCAAAGGTAGTACTTTTCTCATGTTTTTCATTTAAACTAAAATTATCTGCGGCGAAGGTACTGCTTCTTAGCCATGTCTTCGTCTTGTTAAATGTCTGCTAAATAAAACGAAATCAACTTTATAAACGGAACAAAAATGTTGCTGAGACGAATATATTTGCCTCATATTTTAAATAAAGAAAGGAGGCTTCAATCAAGAAAAACAAATGAAAGACAAAAGAGGAATCCTATCCTCCCCATTAAAAGAGGAGAATGCTAATCCTATAAAGAGAATTGAATTTAGTGTGTGAAAAATCAACTTATCCCTTATGAAAATCATTAAAATTACTGTAGCCTTGCTGCTTGCCACGGCTCCGGCCTTGCAAGCGGCCCATCATGCTGCCGCCCTGCCCGCAACTGCGGAAGCACAGCAACAAAGGCAGGTGACGGTGAGCGGTACGGTGAGTGATGAAACCGGTGAGTCGGTGGCCGGTGCGAACGTCTTCATCAAAGGTACCACCACGGGTGCCATCACCGATGCTTACGGCAAGTACAGCTTGTCCGTACCGGCTGATGCCGAACTCACTTTCAGCTATATCGGCTATGCCGAGCAAACGGTGGCCGTCAAAGGCCGTTCCATTATCAACGTCACCTTGCATGAAGGCAGCCAGAACCTGAATGAAGTGGTTGTCACGGCTCTCGGCATCAAACGGCAGGCCCGTTCTTTGGGCTATTCCACGGCACAGGTAGGCGGCGAGCAGCTGACCGAATCGCGTGCCATTAATCTTGGCAACGCCCTTTCAGGCAAGGTAGCCGGCGTGAGCGTGGCCGGCAATGCCACCGGCATCGGCGGTTCGAGCCGCGTCATTATCCGGGGCAACGCCTCCCTGACAGGAAACAACCAACCTTTGTACGTCATTGACGGTGTACCCTTCGACAACACGAACCAAGGTAATGCCGGGCAATACGGCGGCATGGACATGGGCGACGGATTGGCCTCCATCAACCCCGACGACATCGCCTCCATTCAGGTGCTCAAGGGAGCGGCCGCTTCCGCACTCTACGGCTACCGCGGCGGCAACGGCGCCATCCTCATCACCACCAAATCGGGGCAGAATGCCAAGAACGGCCTCGGCATTGAGGTGAACGACAACCTGACCTTTAACCCCATCTACGACTACCGCGACTTCCAGACAGTTTACGGTCAGGGCACACAGGGCGTCAAGCCGCTCTCTGCAGCCAGTGCTCTCGACACCTATTCCTCCAGCTGGGGCGCGAAACTCGACGGTTCCAATGCCGTCAACTTCCTTGGCAACACGTATAAATATGCCTACATCAATAACTGGCCGAACTTCTACCGTACGGGTATGGACAACCAGTCGTCGGTAGCTCTCTCGGGTAAAACCGGCAAGATCGCCTACCGCATCGGTATTTCCGACATTTACGACAAGGACATCCTGCCCAATGCCAGCACAGGGCAGCAGGGAATCAACTTGAATACAACCTACAACATCACCAAAAAGGTGCATTTGATGGTGAATGCCAACTATGTTTTCAACAAGGTCAGCGGACGCACCAACCTCTCCGACGGCAACGGTAATACCAATGCCACCTTACTCTATTTAGCCAATTCCTTTGACGTGCGCTGGCTGAAACCGGGATACGATGCCAACAATGACGAACTTCTGCCCGGCAACAGCATCTATTTCAACAACCCCTACTGGCTGCAATACCAGAAGACGAACGAGACGAACACCAACCGTCTGACCGGCGGCATGACGCTGCGCTATGATATTTTCGACTGGCTGTATGCTCAGGGCGCCGTCACCCGTGACGGTTTCAATACCGATTTCGAGCAGGTACAGCCCGTAGGTGCGGGTGCCGACCCCGGAGGCTACCTCAACGAGTATTCCAAGAGCTATTCGGAAATGAACCTCAACTACCTCTTGGGATTCAACAAAAAGTTCTCCGATTACTCGGTCAATGTCACCTTCGGCGGTAACCGCCAGCGCGACATTACCAAGCAGTACGGCACCGACGGCAATATCAAGTCCTTCCTCGTGCCCGGCTTCTACGCGGCCAGCAACATCAGCAACCGCCTTTATGCGAAGACTTACTCGGAATACGAGGTCAACTCCATTTACGCCACGGCCGACTTCGGCTTCAAGAACTGGCTCTTCCTGAACTTCACCGGCCGCAACGACTGGTTCTCCACACTCTCGCCGAAGAGCAACAGCTACTTCTATCCTTCGGTGAGCGCCAGCTGGATGTTCTCCGACGCCCTGCACTTGCCCGACTGGATTTACTCCGGCAAGCTGCGTGCCTCTTACGCGCAGGCTTCCAACGGCACCACGCCCTACCAAAATGCCTTGACCTATAACTTGGAAGGATTCAAGACGCAGGGGCAGTCGATGGCCACGGTCAACAATGCCTCCGTGCCCAACGCCAACCTGAAGCCCGTGCAGATTGCCGAGTATGAAGTCGGCCTGAACATGCAGTTCCTCAAGAACCGCGTAGGTTTCGACCTGGCCCTCTATAAGAAGAACACCAAGGACGACATCGTCTCGGTGACGACCAGCTCGGCCTCCGGCTACAGCTCGTCGGTGGAGAACCTGGGCGAAATCGCGAACAAGGGCGTGGAAGTGATGCTCAACGGCACGCCGGTGACCAATAACAACTTCCAATGGAGTTC